>CAZSME010000068.1:0-6823 GCA_964607665.1 uncultured Nitrospirota bacterium
TACGTCAAAGGAGATTCATCTTTTGACCTATGAAGGGATCATCAATCCGGTTTCGTCGGAACTGTTCGTTGACGCGATTGCCAACGCCGAAAAGGCGGGTGCCGAAGCGCTTATCATTCAGCTTGATACCCCCGGCGGCCTGGACACCTCGATGCGGGATATTATCAAGGCAATAACCGCGTCCAACGTCCCCGTTATTGTCCATGTCTTTCCCAGCGGTGGCCGCGCGGCATCGGCCGGGGTCTTTATTACCCTGGCCGCGCATTTGGCCGCAATGACCCCCGGCACCAATATGGGCGCGGCCCACCCCGTTGCAATGGGGGGGGAGAAGATGGATGACGAGACCAAAAAGAAGGTGGAAAACGATGCCGCGGCCTATATCCGATCGATTGCGGAACAACGGGGGCGCGACCCGAAGTGGGCCGAAGATGCGGTGAGGAAGTCGGTCTCCGTAACGGAAAAAGAGGCCCTCGAACTAAAACTCATCGACGTGATCGCGGAAGATGTAACCGATCTGATCAAGCAGGTTGATGGTCGCACGGTAACGACCCCAAACGGAAAGCGGGTGTTATCCACTGTTGGGGCACAGATTGTTAAAAAGGAGCTGGGGCTGCGGCACAAAATCCTTAAAGTCATGTCGGATCCAAACGTTGCCTATATCCTGATGATGCTCGGTACCGCGGGCCTCTTGGCGGAGCTTTACAGCCCAGGCGCAATCTTTCCCGGCGTGATGGGTGCCATCTGTTTGATCCTGGCCTTCTATGCCTTTCAGACGCTGCCGGTGAATTACGCCGGACTGTTACTGATTCTGCTGTCGATTGTCCTTTTTATTGCCGAGATGATGGTGCAAAGTTTTGGCGTGCTGGCGATGGGAGGGGTCACGGCCCTCTTGATCGGATCGCTGATGCTCTTCGATGCGAAGATTCCCGCGCTGGCTGTCTCTCCCGCGGTTATTTTCTCCACGGTGTTCACAGTGGCCGCATTCTTTTTGTTTCTTATCCAAGCGGCATGGCGGGCGCAGCAAACCCCGCCGGCCTCGGAAGCCGGTGGCGGCGAAGGATTACTGGGAACGATCGGCATCGCCCAAGACGACTTAAATCCCACCGGCACCCTTCAGATTCATGGGGAGCAATGGCAGGCCGAGGCCGAGGAACCGATTTTAGCGGGCGAAAAGGCCGAGGTCATCCAGCGCATCGGACTGACGTTACGTGTTAGAAAAATCAACCATAAATAAGGGAGGAGAATAAATGTTCTTAACTTTGCCGATCATTTTTTTTCTGGTTTTAATGCTTTCAATTGTTTGGAACGGCTTCCGTGTTTTAAGGGAGTATGAACGGGCCGTGATCTTTCGTTTTGGACGGTTCCTTCCGGATGGCGCGATTGTGGGTGGCAACGGCCCGGGAATTCTTATTCTAATCCCATTCATTGACCAGATGGAACGGGTCAGCCTGCGAACGGTAACGATGGATGTTCCCCCGCAAGATGTGATTACACGCGACAACGTCACGGTGAAGGTGAATGCCGTTATCTATTTCCGGGTGATCGATCCTAAAAATGCCATCCTGGGTGTGGAGAACTACCTTTATGCGACCTCCCAGATCGCCCAGACCACGCTGCGTTCCGTCCTGGGACAAAGTCAGTTGGATGATCTTTTGGCAAAACGTGAGGAGATCAATGTCGCGTTACAGAGGGTCATTGATCAACAGACCGAGCCATGGGGGATTAAAGTCAGCGCGGTTGAAATAAAAAATGTCGATCTGCCTCAAGAGATGCTTCGCGCAATTGCGAAACAGGCCGAAGCGGAACGGGAGCGGCGCGCGAAGGTCATCCACGCGGAAGGGGAATTTGAGGCCTCTCAAAAATTGACCGAAGCGGCGCGTATTATCAGTACCGAGCCGGCAACAATGCAGCTCCGTTTTCTACAAACGCTCACCGAGATTGCCACGGAGAAAAACTCCACGATTGTCTTCCCGATTCCGATTGATATTCTCGCCAGTTTTTTGAAAAAAGGGTAGGATGCTGGCACCGGATTTGCCCAGACTCTCGCCTTCTAAAATCCTGAAGATCTTCTTGACACATCTCCTCTAAAGGGCTATAAAGAATCATATAAAAAGTTTTTGAGAACCCGGATCCTTCTTGAGAGAATGGGTCTATTGACAACAAAAACGACACGGCATGGGAGGTGTGTTATGGATATCAAAATTGAGGAAAGGATGTCTCGAAAAATCTTCTCGATTGATGCAGAGAAAAGCGTTTTAGAATTGACCCGTCAGATGACGGAACACAAGGTGGGCAGCATGTTGGTTACCCGAAACCGAAAGTATATCGGGATTGCGACGGAAGTTGATGTTATTCGAAAAGTCGTGAGCGCCGAGCTCGATCCCAAGAAGACAAACGTATCATCCATTATGACAACACCGTTAATTACAATTGACGCGAATGCTTCCGTTATGGAAGCCAATGACAAAATGGAAGAGAACGGTATCCGCCACCTTGCCGTGACGAAAGACGGGTTTATTGTGGGTGTGCTGGCCACCCGGGATCTTCTGCATCCTGTTTATGTTGAGGCATAGACGGGTGCCCTAAAGAAAGGAGGTAACCATGGAGCCTTACAGTGCGATTGATACCGTTGTGGGCTGGGTGGCGGCCCTTTACATCTGGATCCCCGTTCTTGCAGTGCTGGCCGTTCTTTTAGGCATGGCGCTGTTCAACGGGGTTGATTTAAGGAAGAGAAGTCTCTTCTATCCGCTGCTTAAAATTAAACTGGGGCAAGCGAAACAGTTTCTGGTGCGTCATCCCGAGTAATCGGTGATCCAACGGTGTACGGGACTGTTAATCGGGAAATGCGATTAGAGCTTTTTAAGGGCCGCGTGGGCCGCAATGATCGTTTTTTTGATATCCGCCATGCTGTGCGCGGTTGAAACGAAAAAGGCCTCAAACTGCGACGGGGGAAGGTAGACCCCCTGATCGAGCAGCAGGTGGAAGAATTTCGCAAACTGTTCTCGATCGGATTTCAATGCCGTCTGATAATCCGCGACTTTTCCCCCATTGAAAAAGAGGGTCATTTGAGACCCTACCCGATTGATTTGAATCGGCACGTGGGCCGACCGTGCCGCATCCAGAAGCCCCGCTTCCAACGCGGACGATCGTGTCCCCAACTGTTCGTAGAGCGTTTCATCCTGCAGCTGAGTTAATGTCTCTATACCGGCGGCCATCGCGAGCGGATTTCCCGATAATGTCCCCGCCTGGTAGACAGGGCCTGCCGGCGCGACCTGGTCCATAATCTCCTTCCGTCCCCCATACGCCCCTACCGGAAGACCACCGCCGATAATTTTGCCCAGACAGGTTAGGTCCGGCCGAACGCCATACACGGCCTGTGCCCCGCCATATAAAAATCGAAACCCGCTCATCACCTCATCAAAGATAAGCAAAATCTCAAACGGCTTCGTGAGCTCACGCAAGCCGGGAAGGAAACTATCCGAGGGTAAAACCGTCCCCATATTTCCGGGCACCGGTTCCACAATAACGCAGGCGATCTGATTTCCCTCTTTCTCCACCGTCTTACGAAACGCAGTCAGGTTATTGAATGGGAGTACGATAGTGTCGCGGGCCAGATCGGGTGGAATCCCCGCGGAATCCGGGATCCCCAGTGTCGTCGCGCCGGATCCTGCTTTGACTAAAAGAGAATCGCCATGACCGTGATAGCATCCTTCGAACTTGATGATCTTTGTTCGTTTCGTGAAGCCGCGTGCCAACCGGATCGCGCTCATCGTCGCCTCGGTACCCGAGTTTACAAATCGAACACGTTCCATTAGGGGAAACGCCTTCTGAACCCATTTTGCCAATTTGGTCTCGGACGCTGTCGGCGCGCCAAACGAGGCACCCAACGCCGCCGCCTTACAAACCGCCTCGACAACATTTGGATGGGCATGGCCTAAAAGAAGCGCGCCCCACGATAAAACGTAGTCGATAAAGCGGTTGGAATCGACATCGATGATTCGGCTCCCCTTTCCCTGTCTAATAAATATCGGATTGCCGCTGACCCCTTTGAACGCGCGAACGGGGGAGTTCACCCCTCCGACAAGACAGGTTTCCGCCTCTTTGAAATACGAAATCGATTTTGTCTGTTTCATACGGCCCCTTACAATGTTGTGCGCCTGGCAGGAATCGAACCTGCAACCCACAGCTTAGAAGGCTGTTGCTCTGTCCATTGAGCCACAGGCGCTAAAAAATAATCCGGCCCATTATACGCCCCGACTTCCCCGATTGACAGCAGCTTTTTTCTCGCGATCCGCCGGACAGATATCAAAAAGGGTGCATTCTCGACATAACGGTGCGCGCGCTTTGCAGACATGTCTTCCATGAAGTAAAAGACGCGACGAGGCGTCGATCCATTCCGATGCCGGCATCAGCCGCATTAAATCGCGCTCGATCCGCTCCGGATTGTTGGAGCGCGTTAATTTTAATCGATTCGATACGCGCCGCACATGGGTATCCACCACCACCCCCGGAATGCCAAAGGCATGGCTCAACACCACATTCGCCGTCTTTCGGCCCACCCCCGGCACGTTGGTTAATTCCTCGAGTCTCTTTGGCACCGCACCGCCATAGCGTTTTACAATCATTTGAGCCGCGGCACAAAGGGCCTTCGCCTTGTTCTTATAAAAGCCGGTCGGGCGGATCATCTGTTCCAGATCTTCCTGCCCCGCTTTTGCAAGATCAGCGGGTGTCGGATACGTTTTGAAAAGCATCGGTGTGACGCTATTCACGCGGGCATCGGTACACTGCGCTGAGAGAATGGTGGCGACTAACAGTTGAAACGGGTTTTCATGTGTTAACGCGGGCTGAGGGTTCAGAATCGTTTTTTCAAGGCGACGGAGAATTTTGGCAAGATGTAATCGTTTGGGCAGATTCAAATATCCTCTCTTTTATAATGACGATGAAATCGTTATTGGACCGGTAGGAGGGGGTGGGATAAGTTTTAGAAAGACCTTCATCTGGGTCGATAAAAAAACCCGCGCCGCCGCCTCACTTAAGTTCAAACGGTGCTCGTTGATGACCTTAACCGACTCCCCATTCCATTCCTCCCAGCAGGAGAGGCAGACTTTCGCCTTCAGCATCTCCCCCAAACTTCCGCCATGGGGCATTGTTTTTATCGGCTCTCCTTCTTTGTCACAACGGACACAATGAATCATCTCAAGTCGTCCCCCCACCGAGCCTCCCCCACAAGTGGGGAGGAAATAGGAACGTTATGGCCGGCCCAGGGTGGTGACATAGACTACAATCCAATCGAGCGAAAGATGCAGGAGGTTGTTGACCTCGTCGTCATAAAACCCACCGATGCCGCTTACGCCCAGCCCCATTTGAATGGCCACAAGGTTCATCCGTTCGCCAAGATGTCCCGCGTCCAAATGAAGATAGCGATAGGCACGATCCCCATATTGACCCAATGCGGTTTTGAAATGGGCGACATGAATGACCAGCGCGGCGGCGTTCTTGGCCAATTCCTGCCCCAGACAAAAGTGACCGGTCTGATTTCGGAAGTCACCCGTTGCTCGCGAAGCAACAGTCTTTTTTTCCGGGTCATAAAGGTAAACCCCTTCGGGCAGACCCAATACCTTTTGGGCCACAATGTAAGTGCTCAAAAGCGACGGATTAAAAAAGAGCGACGGCGAGGCAAAAACGGGCGCGTAGGTATAGTCTAAAATCGCCCCCAACTCTTCCTGTAAAAATCCTTCTCCGGTGTAGGCCCTTGTGGATCGCCGAACTAAAATCGTCTGCCCAACTCCCCCTGGCCAGTTCAGAGGAACACGCGGAAGGTTGACGCCCTTCTCTCTGGATATAAGATCAGCCCGTGGAACGAGTTCCGGCAGGCTGGGCCAGCGTTCCACCTTATCGCCTTCAATGATGGATGACGCGCGATGCAGTTGAAGCTGGAGCATATCCGAATCGGTGACGCCCCGCGTGGAGGTTCGGGAGGAAACGGCCGAGCGGATGCGTATCTTCGTCGGATCAAACCGATCGGTTTGCGGCAACGCCACCGTGATTAAGACCCCCTCCTTCGCTTTATCAAGAAAAAGCAGGGTATTTAAGGAGGCATCAAAAAAACCGCCAATCGGATAAGGGGTAAACCCTTCTTCGTTCGCGTAGGCAGTCAGGTTTCCAAGGAGATGACCGGTATCCAGAAGAATTCGCCGGTACGCCCGCTCGGAATACCGCCACGCGCTTCGTTGATACACCGCGGTAAAAATCATCAGGAGGTTGGACTGCCCGATCGCCTCGTGATCCATCGAATATTTTTGAAACTCCGCCCAATAATCTCCCTCGAGCACCAAAATCAGCGAATGATCTTTGACCTGAAAATTATAAATCCCCGACTCCATGAACGAGCAGTTTCGAACCGCCAGATAGATCTCCGTTGGATAAAGGCCGCCTGCGGTGGGGGCCGCCCTCAAGGTGAGGGTCTGCCCGTTTGGATATTTCAAAATGCCGGTTACCCCGTTTGTAAAATAAAGAAGCCGGGAAAGCGCGGCGCGGCTAAAGGGGATGTCCCGTTCGGTCTCGGCGGCCGGATCCATTGCTTTTCCTGTAAACGGGTTATTCTGAAAGGGAAGATACGATACCAGATCGATCTTTTTATCGCTGTGGTATTCCTTATAGGGCGAGGGCTGGGTGCGAAAGTCGATTCTCTTTTGGTGCTTGAGCATATCCTGCTCGCTGTATTTTGTTTCCTGATGATAAATCTCGGCGATTCTTTTTTTTTCCAGCATACGGTCCTCGATTCCAAGAGATAATACGACTTGGCTTTACTCTATTACAGAAC
>CAZSME010000069.1:0-6730 GCA_964607665.1 uncultured Nitrospirota bacterium
GACATTTTGATATAGGCGATCTGTTCTTTGACGTCCAGCAGGCTGATATATCCGCCGTGGGCGGCGATGGCGGGGTTAATCTCCGTATCCAACACCTTTTTAATGGCAATCGCCTGCGGGGTATTCAACGTAGGAGGCGATTCGGGTGCCACCGGCTTTGGCGCGACGACTTTTGGATTATCGACTTTAAACCCGGTTTGTTGCAGGCTTTCAATAAAGTCGATCGTGACATCGGAAAGAAAGTTGGCGTTCCGTTCTTCCATAAAGATTCGGATTCCGTTTACATCTACCGAGACATCGCCCGGCTCTTTTCTCCCGGCCTCCACAAAGGCCAGCCGATATTCGACCGATGGAAAGGCGCCGGTATAGGTTAGACGCACCCCTTCCATTTTATTTCCCTGATCTTCCTGATCCTGCATTAAGGTCAGAATTTTATTTTTTGCAATCTCGGTGATCTCAATCATAATGCCTCCAAATAATGGTCGGTGAAGACAAGCGCATTATACTCCCCTTGCAGTCACGTTTTCAGTAATTTTAGGGAAGCCGTATCGATACACACGTTGAAGAGTCGGGAAGCCCTATGGTATAAGGAGATCCGTTTTGTTTTTTGAAATATCAACCGTTTCAGTGTCTCTATTTCTTTAAGAAGCGTGGAAGAAAGATAAATAAAAGGAGAAGAGATGATTGCTTCAAATTTAGGATTTCCGCGAATAGGTGCTTCAAGAGAATTAAAACAGGCCGTTGAGTCGTATTGGTCCGGAAAGACGACCGAAAGCGAATTGCAGGCTGCCGCCCGCGCGATTCGCGCCACAAACTGGAAGGCGCAGCAGGGCCTCCAACATATCCCATCTAATGACTTTTCATTCTACGATCAGGTGTTGGATACGATTGCAATGGTCGGCGCGGTGCCGGCCCGATACGGCCTCTCCGGCCAAAAGGTCGATCTGACCACCTATTTTACGATGGCGCGTGGCGCAAGAAGTTTTTCCGCGATGGAGATGACCAAATGGTTTGATACGAACTATCACTACATCGTGCCGGAATTTGAAGACAAGATGCAGTTTTCCTTTGCCAATACAAAACCGGTAGACGAATTTTTAGAGGCCAAGGCGCTTGGGATGACCACTCGGCCGGTTTTGGTGGGGCCGCTTTCGTTACTGCTGTTGGGTAAGATGAAAAATACCACATTGCGACTGCCTCATCTCTTGGAACGGCTGCTCCCGGTATATGAAGAGGTGCTCCAACGTCTGTACGCGGCCGGCGCGCCGTGGGTACAAATTGACGAGCCTTGCCTGGTTTTGGATTTGCCACCGGATGTTGCACAGGCCTATCCGGGGGCCTATGCGCGGCTGGCTAAATCGGCCCCTTTACTAAAGATTCTGGTGGCCACCTATTTTGAAGGATTAGGCAATCATCTGGATATGGCATTGCACCTGCCTGTTGCCGCCGTTCATCTTGATCTGGTGCGTGCCCCGATGCAGCTTGCCCCGGCATTAGCCGGACTGCCCGCGGACAAACAGCTTTCGCTGGGGGTTATTGATGGACGGAATATCTGGCGGGCCGATCTGAAACGGGCGCTCGACTTGGTCACAAAGGCGGTCGATACAATCGGCCCAGACCGTGTTCTGGTCGCCCCTTCCTGCTCGCTGTTACATGTGCCGGTCGATCTGCAACACGAAAACAAGCTGGATGCCGAGTTGCGTTCCTGGCTGGCCTTCGCCCATCAGAAGGTTGAAGAGGTGATCGTCCTGACTCGGGCGATTACAGAGGGGGTCGGGAATCCGCAAGTTAAAGCGGCATTCGACGCAAGTCAGGCGGCTGTTTCGAGCCGGTCGCGTTCGGAACGGATTCATAATCAGGCCGTGAAAAAGAAGGTGGATCCTTCGGCGATATCCAGGCGCAACAGCCCGTACGAAATAAGAAGAACGGCCCAGGAGGCCGCGTTGCATCTTCCTTCCTTTCCGACGACAACGATCGGCTCGTTTCCGCAAACCAAAGAGGTGCGGGCCAAGCGTGCGGCGTTTAAGTCGGGGCAGCTTTCGGAACAAGACTATCAGACGTTTCTCGAACAGGAAACGACCCGTGCGATTCGCTATCAAGAGGAGATTGGAATTGACCTGTTGGTGCATGGCGAGTTTGAACGAAACGACATGGTGGAATATTTTGGAGAGCAGCTCAATGGCTTTGCCTTTACACAAAACGGGTGGGTTCAGAGTTATGGCTCCCGCTGTGTAAAACCGCCGGTGCTTTACGGCGATGTCTCGCGGCCGCATCCGATGACCGTTGCGTGGGCCCGCTTTGCCCAGTCGCAAACGGAAAAGCCGGTGAAGGGGATGCTGACCGGGCCGGTCACGATCTTAAAATGGTCGTTTGTTCGTGATGATCAACCCCTCTCGCTTACCTGTCATCAGATCGCGTATGCCATCGACGAGGAGGTGCGGGATTTGGAAGCGGCCGGTATCCGGGCGATTCAGATTGATGAGCCGGCCCTTCGAGAAGGATTGCCGCTGAAGCGGGGGGATTGGAAGGAGTATCTCGCGTGGGCCGTCGCGGCTTTCAAACGGGCCACATCGCAGGTGAACGATGCCACACAGATTCATACCCACATGTGTTACGCGGAGTTTAACGATATTATTGAGGCGATTGGCGAGATGGATGCCGATGTGATTTCGATTGAAACCTCTCGTTCGCAGATGGAGCTGTTGTCGGCCTTTACCCAATATAAGTATCCCAACGAGATCGGCCCGGGGGTGTATGATATTCATTCCCCGCGTGTGCCGGATACCGGGGAGATGCAGCGGCTGCTTGAAAAGGCGGCAACGGTTTTATCGTCGCGCCAGCTCTGGGTCAACCCCGACTGTGGTCTGAAAACACGTCAGTGGGATGAGGTCAAACCGGCCCTTGAAAATATGGTTGCGGCGGCCTGCGTTATGCGGAAAAAGATGACCCAAGGACAGGGATAGACGCTGTAGGATAGGACGCATTGCCTCGTCGATTTCAGATGTAAGATTGACGATTTAAAATCGTAAATCAAAAATCTTAAATCATATATCGTAACTCTCCCCAATGTTGAAAGGGTGTCCACGATACCCCCCTTTGTATCGCAAGTACTGACGCGGATTTTCTCTCTATTGACACTTTAATGCGATTGGGTATAGGTTGAATTCCCCAACGATCCCGGATTGTCTAATGGGCCCTGTTTGTCCCTATTGACAACATAATGGGATTGGGTATAGGTTGAATCACAATATATAGTAGGTGTTTGGATTCCCTGTTATAGGGGAGTGAGAGAGAAGAGATCGTTTGAAATGGAGGTGTTTGTATGATAACCGATGGCCTTGTAAGCCCCTCTGATACGTTGGAAACCGCTGTTTCGTCGCGCGCGGAAAATCCCGCGATGATGCAGGTCAGAAAGCGGAATAACTCCCTTGAACCGGTCGACGTGAACAAGATTGTGCGTGCCGTGGCCCGCTGTGCGCATGGGCTGGCCCATGTCGATTCGCTCAAGGTGGCGACTAAGACCATTGGCGGTCTTTTTAATGGGGCAACCACCAAGGCGCTGGATACCCTTTCGATTCAGACATCGGCCCTGTTAATTTCAGAGGAGCCGGAATATTCCCGTTTGGCGGCGCGGCTGTTTCATACCTATATCCTGAAAGAGGTGGCGAATCAGAATTTGCACTCCTTTTCGCAATCGATTGCCGCGGGCAGCCGGATGGGTTTAATCGCCGAGACCGTTTCCAGCTTTGTCGCCGCGAATGCGCGAAAGCTGAATGATGCGATTGATGATTCGCGTTCTGATCTTTTCGAATATTTCGGCTTACGTACCTTATACGATCGCTATCTGCTGCGCGATCCATTGGGACGGGATGTGATTGAGACACCGCAGTATTTTTTCATGCGTGTTGCCTGCGGCCTTTCCACGACGGTGTCGGAAGCGGTTGAGTTTTATCGGCTCTGCTCCTCGTTTGAATATATGCCCAGCTCGCCGACCCTCTTTAATTCCGGAACACGTCATCCGCAGATGTCGTCCTGTTATCTGCTCGATTCCCCGAGCGACGATCTGGCGGCGATCTACAAAAAGTATACCGACATTGCACTGCTCTCCAAATATGCGGGCGGGATCGGGGTGGCCTATCATCGTATTCGTTCGCGCGGCTCGCTGATTCGGGGCACAAATGGGCACTCAAACGGTATTGTTCCCTGGTTGAAGACGCTCGACTCGTCGGTCTCGGCCGTGAATCAGGGCGGTAAGCGGAAAGGGGCCTGCTGTGTCTATCTGGAAACGTGGCATTCCGACATTGAGGAGTTTCTAGAGTTGCGCGAGAACACCGGGGACTTGTCGCGCCGCGCCTACAATATTAACCTGGCCAACTGGGTGCCCGACCTGTTCATGAAACGGGTTGAAGAAGATGGGCCGTGGTCCCTCTTTGATCCCAAGGTGGTTCCGCATCTTACCGATCTTTATGGCGACGTCTTTGAGACGGCCTATCAAGAGGCCGAGGCCAGTAAATTATTTGTCCGTCAGGTGAAGGCGCGGGATCTTTACGCCCGGATGATGAAGTCGTTGGCCGAGACCGGAAACGGTTGGATGACGTTCAAGGACCGGTGCAATCAGACCTCCAATCAAACCGGTCTTCCGGGCAATGTTGTCCACTCTTCCAACCTTTGCACGGAAATTGTGGAGGTCACCGGGAACGGGGAAACGGCGGTCTGTAATCTCGGCTCGATCAATGTCGCCCGCTATGTCCATAACGGCGAGTTTGATTTCAAGAAACTGGCCGCGAATGTGTCCCTTGCGGTGCGATATCTTGATCGTGTCATCGACACCAATTTTTATCCGATTCCCGAGGCCGATGCATCGAATAAGCGGTGGCGGCCGGTGGGCTTGGGACTGATGGGGCTTCAAGATCTGGCCTTTCAACTGCGGCTTCCTTTTGACGATCCCAAAATGCGGGCCCTTTCGCGTGACATCCAAGAAGAGATCTATTTCCACGCCCTCTGGGCCTCCTCCGATCTTGCCCAGCAGTATGGCCCCCATCCGGCCTTCCAGGAAACGCGCGCGGCAAAAGGGGACTTGCAATGGAAGGCGTGGGGTATTGTGCCGAAGGATCCGGAACGCTGGAACGCCTTATCCGAACGGATCAAATCGGTGGGGTTACGCAATTCGCTGCTCATTGCGATTGCACCGACCGCGACCATTGCATCGATTACAGGGGCCTATGAGGCGGTTGAGCCGCAGATATCGAACCTCTTTAAGCGAGAGACCCTTTCCGGTGATTTTATGCAGGTCAACCGGTACCTTGTTGCCGAGCTCAAGGGGCTGGGGTTATGGACGGAGGAAACACGCAATAAGCTTAAACTGGCGGAAGGCTCCATCCAGGGGATTTCGGGGATTCCGGATGAAATAAAGGCGATCTACCGAACGGTCTGGGAAGTTCCGATGCGTTCGCTGATTGACATGGCCGCCGATCGCGGGGCTTATATCGATCAGGGCCAATCGTTGAACCTGTTTATTGAAAGCCCAACGATCGGAAAGCTTTCCTCAATGTATATGTATGCGTGGAAGAAGGGATTGAAGACGACCTACTATCTGCGTTCCCGGCCGGCGACAAAAATCGCGAAGGCAACGGTTTCCGACCGAGGAGATGCCGGCTTCGAGTCACAGGATGCCTCTGATGCCGTCGCCTGCGCGATCGACAAGCCGGAAAACTGTGAGGCGTGCCAGTAGGGGCGGTCCCCCGTGGCCGCCCAGGGCAGGCACAGGGGCCTGCCCCTACAGGGGAAAATTAAAAATTCTATAATAATAAGGAGTTATCATGTTATTAGATCACGGGTTAAACCTAACCCTTCGCCCGATGCAGTACCCCGTTTTTTATGAAATGTATAAGTCGGCGATTGCCAATACCTGGACCGTGGAAGAGGTCGATTTTTCCACCGACATTACCGATATACGGTATCGGATGACCGATGCGGAGAAGCATCTCATCAACCGTCTGGTGGCCTTTTTTGCCACCGGGGACTCGATTGTGGCGAACAACCTTGTTTTGAATCTCTACAAACATATCAACGCGCCGGAGGCCCGGATGTACCTGTCGCGCCAGCTCTATGAAGAGGCGCTCCATGTCGAGTTCTATCTTACGCTGTTGGATACCTATCTTCCCGATCCGGTCGAACGGGAATTGGCCTTTTCCGCGATTGAGCATATCCCCTCGATTAAGAAAAAGGCCGATTTTTGCTTTAAATGGGCCGACTCGATTTATTCCCTGGACAAGATTAAAACGCGTGACGATCGGAAACAGTTTCTGCTCAACCTGATCTGTTTTGCGGCTTGTATCGAAGGCCTTTTCTTTTTTGCCGCCTTTGCCTATGTCTATTTTCTCCGCTCTAAGGGGCTGTTAAACGGCCTGGCGGCCGGAACCAACTGGGTCTTTCGCGATGAATCGGCCCATATCCGGTTTGCCTTCGAGGTGATCGAAACGGTTCGCCGTGAGGAACCGGACCTCTTTGACGCATCCTTAAACCAACAGGTGGTCATGATGATGAAAGAAGCGGTGGCCTGTGAGATGGCCTTCTCCAACGACGTGCTGGGAAAGGGGGTGGCCGGTTTATCAGAACGATCCATGCGGGAGTATTTGGAGTATGTGGCCGATCTTCGCTTAGTCTCGTTGGGGATTCCTCGAATCTTTGGCACACGAAACCCCTTTGCCTTTATGGAGATGCAGGATGT
>CAZSME010000070.1:0-6714 GCA_964607665.1 uncultured Nitrospirota bacterium
TTCATTGATCAAAACCGATCGGGATGTTAAACTATCCCTGTGTGAAGATGTGGATTTTCCCCCCTTCAAGGGGGGAGAACGGGGGGATGGGTTTTACGGTGACCACGACGGAAGAAAAACTGGCGGCCCGTGTTCGGAAGCTCAAGCACGAGCGACGGGCGGTTATTCTGGCCCATAATTATCAGGTGGGGGAGATTCAAGATGTTGCCGATTTTGTTGGCGACTCGCTCGAGCTTTGTCAGAAGGCGGCTCAAACCGATGCCGAGGTGATCCTTTTCTGTGGGGTGCATTTCATGGCGGAGACCGCCGCGATTCTCTGCCCACACCAAACGGTCTTAATGCCGGATCTTTCCGCGGGCTGCGGCATGGCCGAGATGATTTCCGCAGAAGAGGTTCGCCGAATGAAAGCGGCGCATCCCCATGCCGTCGTGGTTTGTTATGTGAACTCGCCCGCTGCGGTCAAGGCCGAATCGGATATCTGCTGCACATCGAGCAACGCGCGAAATGTGGTGGAATCGATTCCGGAAGATCAGGAAATTATTTTTATTCCGGATCAATATCTCGGCGCCCATGTGATCCGGCAGACCGGGCGGAAGATGATCCTCTATAACGGCTATTGCCCGACGCATGTTCGGATTATGGCTTCTGAATTGGCCGAAACGAAGGCCCGATATCCGGAAGCAACCGTGCTGGCGCATCCGGAATGCACCCTGCCGGTAGACGCATTGGCCGATCAGGTATTATCGACCAGCGGGATTGCATCGGCATCGAGGAAGACCGCCGCCCATCAGATTATTGTGGCGACCGAAATCGGCATGTTGCACCGCCTTTCAAAGGAAAATCCGGAGAAAGAGTTTATCCCGGCCTGCAGTTACTGCGATTGCTCCCACATGAAGGTGAATAATCTGGAAAAGCTGCTTTGGTCATTGGAAGAGATGCAATATCCGGTCGTTGTGGAACCGTCGGTGGCCGCGCGGGCGAAACGGGCGATCGACCGGATGCTTGAGGCCTCACACGCTCTGGCGGGGATGCGCCCCGCGTGAACGCGAACGTCGGAGGGAACGCCGTGCCGTCACTCGGCCAAACACTCATCCTCGTGGGCCTGTTTTTGATTGTTATCGGGGGAATGATGCTTCTTCTGGGAGGCGTTACGAAGCCGAGTGTCATCGATTGGCTGGGGCGACTGCCCGGCGATATTCTTATCGAACGCAAGAATTTTAAGGTCTATTTCCCGCTCACGACGAGCCTCGTTATTAGCGCGGCCCTGTCATTGCTTTTCTGGCTTCTCAATAAACGATAAATGATGAAAACCCGTTTTGTACAAATTGCCGTGATCATCCTGTTTTTACCGGCGACGGCCGTCGCGGAGCCGATTCGTGTGGCCCTGATGGAAGATGTCCGCCAGATTCGTCTCACATCGAACAAGCCGTTTTTTGTCCAGACGGTGTCGGGCCAGTTGGCGGTTCGGGCCTCCTATAGCGCCGCAGATGTTTCGGTTCGAAAAGGGATCACGGTTAATCAACGCGATACGCTGACGAAAACGGTGATCTTTACCCCGCAACGGGGCGAGCGGATCTCGGTGAATGGCGCGCCTTACTCGGGGGACATTTGGGTGATCGCGAAAGGGAAAACCCTGTTGGTGGTCAATGAGGTGGACCTGGAATATTATCTTCATGGGGTCGTCCCCGCGGAGATGCCGGGCAGTTGGCCGATGGAGGCGCTGAAGGCCCAGGCGGTGATCTCCCGAACCTACGCGCTGTATCAGAAACGAAAACATCAGGATCGGGATTATGACCTTTCCGCAACCGTGCTGGGACAGGTCTATAAAGGCGAGTCGGTTCATCATCCGGCGGCCTCTTCGGCTGTGTTTGAGACCGAACGGCTTATTCTGGCGCACGACGGCGAGCCGGCCCTGACCTTTTTTCACTCGACCTCCGCGGGCCACACGGAAGACGCGATGGAACGATGGGGGATTGATCTGCCCTATTTGAAGGGGGTGAGCTGCCCGCTGGATCAGGAATCGCCTTACTACAGATGGCACAAAGAGATTCGGTTATCGGACCTGGAAGACGCAGTTCGAAAGATCGGGGGGAGAACGGTTGCCGCGCTCACGCCATTTCAATATGGCAAGGCTGGCCGGATCCTAACGGTGCGTATTTTACATGAGCGGGGGGAGACCGTTTTAGAGGCGGAGGCGCTGCGCAAGCTCTTGGGGTATAAGAACCTTCCCAGTACCAATTTTAAAATCGATTCGTTTGGCAAGATACTTAAAATCAGCGGATCCGGTTTTGGCCACGGTGTCGGCTTGTGCCAATGGGGGGCCAAGGTCATGGCCGAAAGGGGACTGAAGTTTGATGAAATCGTACTCTATTACTACCCGGGAACCGATCTCCGTTTCCGATAAGCCGGTCCTCGCTGCTTGGGCCACGGAACCGCCCGTGGTTGATGACGACATCACGGCATTCGATTATGCCCTTGACCCGACGCGGATTGCGGCGGCCCCCGGAAAACGACGTGATCAATCCCGCCTCCTGATCTATGACCGAAAAACCGGTATTGCTCTACACCAACGGTTCTCATCCCTGATCGACTTTCTTCATCCAAACGACACACTCGTTGTGAACAACACGCGGGTCTTTCCCGCCCGACTATTGGGACGGAGCGTGGTTGGGGGTGGGGGAAAATTCGAACTCCTTTTACTTCGGCCTGTTGATCTGGAAAATCAACGGGGGACGGTTATCACCTGGGAGGCCCTCGTTAAGGGACATCTTACCGAGAAAACCGTTATTACGTTAAACGGAGGTGGACGGGCCTACCGGGTTTCCGATTTCGGTTTGGGCCGAAATAAAATGGCGTTGGAATTGCCCAACGGAATCGATATCTATGCGTATCTGGAACAATGGGGCGAGGTGCCCCTTCCGCCTTATATTTTGCGAAGACGCAAGGCGTCGCAAAGGACCTCGCCCACCCTTCTGACGAAGGAGGATCGCAATCGGTACCAAACCGTTTATGCAGAACAAATCGGTTCTGTCGCGGCCCCCACCGCAGGATTGCATCTAACCCAACGGCTTATCGCAGCGATTCAAAAGAAGGGGGTGACCGTGGCAACCGTCACATTGCATATTGGAATTGACACCTTTAAGCCGATTGGAGTAGATAAGATCAGAACGCATGAAATGAGCGGGGAGCGATTTGAGGTCCCCAATGAAACCGTTCGTGCCATCGAAAAAACAAGACGATTGGGGGGAAAGGTGATTGCGGTGGGAACCAGCGTGACGCGCTCGCTGGAGAGCGCGACGGATGAAGCCGGAACGATTCTGCCGACAAAAGGCGAAACCAAACTCTTCATTTCGCCGGGGTATCGGTTCCGCGTGGTGGATGCCTTAGTGACGAATCTTCACCCGCCCCGATCCACGGGCCTTGTTCTGGTTTCCGCGTTTGCCAGCCGAGAGACCCTCCTCTCCCTCTATCGGCAGGCGATCGATCGGCAGTATCGATTTTTCAGCTATGGCGATGCGATGTTGATTTTATAACCGGGGAACGGTTCGATGTTATTCCAGAAGAAAACGGCACGAACGATGCGGCGAGACCTGAAGAGTTTTCGGTTTCATGACCATGAGCCGGAAACGCGTAAGATTCCATTGCGGCTTGCGGTGGGGATGTTGGCTCCCTTTGTCTTGGTCACGATTTTTCTGGTTATGTTTTCAAAAAATACCCCGCTTCCGTTTCTTGGAGGGGATGTCGTGGAGAAATCGGTGCCAACGGACATCAAAGAGACAGAATCCGTTCTCCCATCTCCCCCACCCAAACAAGAACCGGCGTCCTCTTCAAACGCCGCAGTTGCCCCTGCCGCCCCCGCCGCATCGGCCGTGCCGGCGGTGCCGCAGCCCCTCACCTTTTTTAAGACGTTAAAGGAGAGTGAGAAGACGGGTTCCGCTGAGCCGACCGATTTGATTGGAGGGAAGACCGCATCGAATGTATCGCCCACTCCGGCAAAGCCGATTGAACAAAAAGGCGACGATCGGCCCCGTACGATCCAAAAAAAGGAGAGCCAGATCGCCGCGCTTCCAACATCCCCCCTGCCCGCAAAACCGATTGTCATCACGCCGACTCCCAAGGGGATTGGCCCCTATGCGATTCAACTGGGATCGTTCCCAACCGAAGCGGAGGCCGCGCCGCTTATGTCGATGTTAAAGGGGCGAGGGTATGATCCTTATATGATTCGGGTAATGATTCCAGATAAAGGGGTCTGGTACCGTGTTCGAATAGGGCGTTATCCGCAGCGAGAGGAGGCAGAGAAGGCGGCCGCGCATCTTTCTCCGGCCGACATGCCATTTTCGTTTCTTATTACGTCCGATGGCGCGGGACCGAACACGGGTGGGGGTCTCAAGCCGGTTGTTCCGATTGATCCGGCCGGCCCGTCCGTTCCCGAATCGCCAACGCCATCAAATGAGTGAAACCCGCCGTTCCTTCGCCGAAAACTCCAGTACCGTTACGGCCTGATGCAAGCGTTGGAGCCGCATATTCCGCTTTCGAATCGCATTGGTATCGGAGGTCGGAAAACTCTGCGAACGGATGTCGTTCTGCGCCTTCTTTAAGAAGATCCGTAACTCTTTATAGTTCTCGGGATTAAACCGTTTCAGGAGTTGCGGGCTAATACTAACGAACCCGTCCGCGACATCTTTTGCAATCGCGGAAAGGGATCGGCCATTGAGCTGATTTTCTGCCATAAACCATTACTCATCGATCTCTTCTCGTTTGCACAACGTGAGGTAAATCCGCGCCGCCCTTCCCTCGGGCAAGATTTTGCTGGCGGCTTCCCACTGGGAGAAGGCCAGCGAGAGGAATCCCTTGATATAGTACGTGAGCCCCAGCTGGATCATGGCGGGGACGTACAGAGGGTGAATCTTTTTAGCGCGATTCAGTGTTTCAATCGCCTCGTCATATTTCCCTTTTTCACGCAGCGCGATTCCCAGTTTCAGCACGATATCCACGAGATCGGGACAGATTTGCAGCGCCTTTCGATACTGTTCGATCCCGTCATCCAGCAACCCCAGTGCCGTATACTGGTCCCCCAGCTGGGCATGTTCATTGGCCAACTTTTTCCGAACGTAGGGATCCACCGAATCGTGCTCGGACCAGACCACCATCGCGGCGCTTGATAAAACCATGCTGGACTCCTCGTATCGTCCCAGATCGTTTAAGGTAATGGCCAGATTCAGCGATGCTTCGGTGTAACGGGGGTTAATCTCAATCGCTTTCTTAAAAAAATCGGCGGCTTGATTCAGGTCTCCCTTTTCGTGATTGATCAGGCCCAGCTTGTTGTGGACATCGGCGTATCCCCCTGGAACCGTTTCCAGAAGCTTCAATAGAGACGCTTCCTGTTCAATGCCATCCGGATTTTCTTGAAGACGAAGCACTCTTTCCATAACAGCCTTATACAACAAAGGGCGAATAAGAGTCAAAGCGCAAAATCGCTCGTGTAGTGTTCCGTAAGTCCGTTTATATTTGTCATACCGGCGAAGGCCGGTATCCAGTGGTTTAGTTCTGGATTCCGGCTAGAAGCACGCCGGAATGACAGCTTATTCCATTAGCCGGAGCAAGGTTTGTTCTTCTGATCCAGAGATGTATAATGGGCGTTGGTTCTTAATCGAGGCATCGAAAGGCGAACGGTTTTGTCATGGTCGTCGGTATCCCAAAAGAGATAAAAGAAAATGAATATCGTGTTGGAATGACCCCGGAAGGGGTTCTGGTTTTAACAAAGGCAGGTCATCATGTTCTGGTGGAAAAGAACGCCGGTGCGGGAAGCGCGATAACCGACGCCGAATACAAAGCGGCCGGCGCCACGATCCTTTCTTCCAACGAGGAGATATTCCGAGAAGCCCAAATGATTCTCAAGGTGAAGGAGCCCCTCCCGGCAGAATATTCCCTTCTACGAAAAGGGCAGGTTATCTGTGCCTATTTTCACCTTGCGGCCGATCGCCCATTAACCGAGCGCCTCGTTGCATCAGAAGTCAGTGCCGTTGCGTATGAAACGGTTATCGATGCGCAGGGCCGCCTGCCTTTGCTGACACCGATGAGCGCTATTGCGGGGCGCCTTGCCGTTTTGAATGGCGCGCACGCGCTGCAGCGCCCTTTTGGGGGACGCGGCGTGCTTCTCTCTGGGTTGGATGGTGTCGAAGCGGGGAGTGTGGTGATCTTAGGCGCGGGAACCGTGGGGACCCATGCGGCGAAAATCGCGGTGGGGTTGGGCGCGCGGGTTGTGGTTCTCGATATAAATAGAGCGAGATTGAAGCCCATCCAGGAAAATGTAGGTCGGTCTGTTCAGACCGATACGGCCCTTCCGGAAACGATCGCGCGTTATCTTATCGAGGCGGATCTGGTCGTGGGTGCGGTCCTGACGGCGGGCGCGCGGGCGCCGATGTTGGTGGATCGATCCCTACTGGGTAAAATGAAAAAGGGCGCGGTGATCGCCGACGTGTCGATTGATCAGGGTGGCTGTTGCGAGACCTCTCGGCCGACAAGCCATGCCGATCCGGTCTATTCGGTGGAAGGCATTCTGCATTATTGCGTTCCCAATATTCCCGCGGCGGTCCCTCGAACAGCGACGTATGCATTAGCGAATGTGACCCTCCCCTATATTTTAAAGATGGCCCATTTGGGTCTTGAAGAGGCGTTGCGGGTTGATCCCTTTCTACAACCGGGGCTGAATGT
>CAZSME010000071.1:0-1777 GCA_964607665.1 uncultured Nitrospirota bacterium
TTTTGTTTTTAATTCAGCGATCGTTTTTTCCTGTTCTTCCAGCCGAATACGAAAGGCCGTATTTTCTTTCAGGGCCTCTTCCAGCTCCTCCGCGACACTAATTAAAAAGGAGTGGACCTCTCTTGGATCGTACCCTTTGAAACTGATTCGAAAAATCACCTGACGAATATCGATTGGTGTTATCTTCATTAACCCTCCCCCTTTCTCCTGTTATCCGGTTCCGCCCAGTTGACGTAATTGGCTGGCCCAGTCATAAAGAGACCGCACCAAAAACGTTTTCAGAAAAACGATCAACAGTATCGCAATCATTGGAGAAAGATCAATACCCATGCGATAACTGCCGGTGATTCTCTGAATGGGTTCCAGCACGGGATCGGTGACTTTTTGCAAAAACTGGACAATCGGATTGTACGGATCGGGGCTAACCCAGGAGATCATCGCGCGAATGATCAGTGCCCAGGTGTAGAACTCCAGGACGTAACCTAAAATAACGGCCAATGCTTCGATAAGATTCGCGGACAGGAACATATTATCCTTTCTCTTGTTGTCCCAATTCCTTAGAGCGTTTCGTGGCTGCCTCAACCGCGGAGATTAATGCAGCACGGAGTCCGCACGATTCGAGCTGATGCAGCCCGGCCATCGTTGTGCCTCCGGGGGAGGCAACAAAATCTTTCAACTTTGCCGGATGTTCGTTGGTCTCAATCAGCCATTTCCCCGCGCCGAACACGGTTTGTGCCGAAAGCGCCAATGCCGTATCATAGGTTAAACCACACTTAACGCCCCCTTCGGCCATCGCTTCAATCACCATCATTACAAACGCGGGCCCGCTGCCAGAGAGGCCTGTTACCGCATCGAGCAGCGCTTCATCCAACACCCATGTTTTCCCAATCGATCCGAAAATCATCATCGCCTGATTCAACGACTCCGCATCGACACCCGGTCCCGGTGAGAGTGCCGTGGCTCCGGCGGCCACCTGTGATGCCGCATTCGGCATCGCCCGGATGACCCGCGCATCGCTGCTTAAATGGGCCATAAGGCGCGAAATGGGGACACCGGCCGCGACAGAAAGCAATAGCTTTTCACCCAATAACGGGCCGATTTCCGTCAAGACCGCATCCACGACGGGCGGTTTTACCCCCAGGATAATCAGGTCGCCCTCTTGCACCGCCTCCTTATTGGACGGTGTGGTCCGTATTTTGTATCTCTTGCCGAGCTCGACGAGCCGCTCTCGGGAGAGATCCGAGGCGATGATCCTTTCGGACGGGAAAAGGGGTTGTATCCCTTTAATAATCGCTTCGGCCATGTTCCCCGCGCCCAGAAAGGCAATGGTTTTGGTTTTAGGTTTTTTCATTGTCCTGTCATCAATGGGGGTAACCGCTGTCCAAAGAGGGCGGTGCCGATCCGAACCCATGTGGCCCCCTCTTCAATCGCCACCTCAAAATCGGCCGACATCCCCATTGAAAATCGGTTCAGTCCCAACGCGCTACCCAACTCCCTTAATCTTGCAAAATAGGGCCGGGCTGCCTCCGGATTGGCATGCTGTGGCGCGATCGCCATGAGTCCCAAGAGTCGAAGATGCGACAGCCCTCTTACCGTATCAATCAAGGCCGGGGCCTCTTTTATCGAAACGCCGTGTTTCGTTGCCTCCTCTCCGATATTGACCTGAACCAAAACCGACTGCGCGATCCCTTTTCGCTCGGCCTCCTCGGAAACCTTTTTGGCCAGATGAACCGAATCGATCGAATGAATGAGATCGAAAAATCCAACGGCCTTCTTT
>CAZSME010000071.1:1877-6708 GCA_964607665.1 uncultured Nitrospirota bacterium
CGTGTCTCCATGAATCTGTTTCAGCCGCAAAACGGGCGCGCCGTTTAGGGCCGCTTTTATCCCTTCCTCGGTTTGGTTCTTCGTGCCGAAACCGTGCAAAATCCCCGGACGATCCAAAAGAGGCAGGGTCAGGGCATCCTTAAGGATCGCACTCAATCGGCCTGCCTTCGCAAGAAGGTCGGAACGTCCCATTCATCTTCACAGAACGCTTCTTTTCCAAGGGCCCGAGGCACCTTTCTCAAAACGCCCCGCTTTTCGATATCGATGGAGAACCCCTTTTTAACCGATCGCCCATCTCCGATCTCATCCAGATGTTCGCTTTCCTGAAAACCGGTCGCGATCACCGTGACCTTGACTTCTTCGGACGCCGCTGTTCCAATCGCCGTACCAAAAATGACTTTGGCCTCCGGATCGATCTTCCCGGTAATGACGGCGGTGGCCTCGGCCACTTCATGCAGCTCCAAATCCGAGCCTCCCGAGATGTTAATCAATATCCCTTTTGCCCCTTCAATCGAGCTGTCTTCAAGAAGTGGACTGGAGATCGCGCTCTGCGCCGCTTCCACGGCGCGATTCTCACGGGTGGAGGTGCCCATGCCCATCACGGCCCGACCGGGGTACGACATGATGGCCCGAACATCGGCAAAGTCGACATTGATCCGCCCGGGGGTGATAATCAGATCGGTGATCCCCGCGACGGCTTGACGCAAGATATCATCGGCGACCAAAAAGGCGGCATGGAGCGGCGTTCCTTTTTCAACGACATTCAACAATCGCTGATTCGGGATGACAATCACCGAATGGCACCCGCGTTTCATTTCCGTAAGCCCCTCCTCCGCGATTTTCGCTTTCATCTGTCCTTCAAACTGAAACGGCTTTGTGACGACCCCGACCGTCAACGCGCCCAGCTCCTTGGCAATCCCGGCAATGATCGGCGCGGCGCCGGTACCGGTGCCGCCACCGAGACTGGCCGCGACAAAAACCATCTCCGCGCCGGATAACGCCTCTCGGATTTGATCCACCGATTCCAACGCGGCATCGCGTCCAATCTGCGGATTGGCGCCGGCCCCCCGCCCTTTCGTTAATTTTTCCCCCAGTTGCACCTTACGCGGGGCATGACTGACACCCAGCACCTGATTGTCGGTATTGGCCGCGATAAAGTCGATTCCTTTGAGATCATGGACGATCATGTTATTGATCGCATTGCCGCCACCGCCGCCAACGCCCACCACTTTAATTTTGACCAACGACATATCAATTTCGTCTTCTTCAAATAAAAACATCGTCACCTCCTTATGTCTAACGGACCCGCTTTAGGCCATTAGAACGGTTAAAGAAATCTTGCCCCCTTGCCCCTCTTGTTTCTCCTCTTCTCCCCTCACCCATTCCCTCTCCCACAAGGGGAGAGGGAATGTCCTGTACAACAACCCCCTGACCCCCGTTATTAAGGGGGAATGGGCCGTTTGCCCCCTGCCCGCCTCTGTCTAAAAAAACTCTTTGGCCCACTCTTTCATCCGATATTGCACGCGACGGATGAGGCTTCCCTTTTCATGTGAGCCCTCTGTCCTTTTTTCCTGATTTTGATATGCGTAGAGAATAAGGCCGACACCGGTTGCATAGACCGGGCTCCGGACAATGTCCATCAGCCCACCCAACCCGGACGGCACGCCCAGCCGTGTTGGAAGATTGAGCACTTGCTCGGACAGCTCGACCATGCCGGGGGTAAGCGATGTGCCGCCAGTTAAAACCACGCCCGCAGGAATCTTGTCTTCGAATCCCCCCTTTTCAATCTCCGCGGCGATCAACGTAAAAATCTCTTCCGCGCGCGGCTCAATCACCTCGGATAATAATTGCCGGGAGATCATCCGGGGTGTTCTTCCGCCCACACTGGGGACCTCCACCGTTTCGTTTTCTTTTACCAGCTCGGTGAGCGCGCATCCCTGCCGAATTTTAATTTTTTCGGCTTCCAGCGGCGGCGTGCGAAGACCGATGGCCACATCGTTTGTAAGATGGTTCCCTCCGATGGCCAACACGGCGGTATGCCGAACCGCCCCTTCGACAAAGATCGCGATATCGGTGGTTCCCCCGCCGATATCGACAACCAACACGCCAAGGTCGCGCTCCTCTTGCGTTAGGACCGCCTCACTGGAGGCCAACGGCTGTAAGATGACCTCCAGCGTATCGAGGCCGGCCCGTTTAATACATTTCACGATATTCTGGGCCGAGGTGACCGCCCCGGTAATAATATGCACACCGGCTTCCAGGCGCACCCCGGACATCCCCAACGGATCCCGGATTCCGTCCTGACCATCCACGATAAATTCTTGCGGAATAACGTGCAGAATCTCCCGATCGATTGGGATCGACACCACCCGGGCAGCGTCCAGCACGCGATCGATGTCACTCTGAGAAATCTCCCCTTCCTTCACGGCAATCACCCCGCGGCCATTTATCCCTTGAACATGGCCGCCGGCAATACCGGTATAAACGGAATTGATCTCGACCCCGGCCATCAGCTCGGCCTCTTCGATCGTCCGCTTAATGGACTCAACGGTACTATCGATATTGACCACCATCCCCTTTTTCAACCCCTTTGAGGGATGGGTTCCAATCCCAATCACATCGATCCGTTTGTCGTCAACGATCTCACAGACAATGGCGCAAATCTTGGTCGTGCCGATATCGAGTCCGACCAGAATATTTTCTTTTTTTCTCGCCATAAGGTCTCCTTTTTATGAAGTTACGAACGTTTTTTACGTGTATCCGCGTTACCTGTTCTCACCACAACTCTTCCGGGAAAACGAAGATCGGCTTCCCAACCGGTTAGACCACGTTGCTGTAAGTCGGCCTCGACCTTTACGAATTGGTTCCATCGCGTTTTATAGTCCCGATCCCCAGCACGCACAACGCCATTTTTAAGATAGACCGCGAGATCATCAGGACGAGAAATATCCAGAATGGCATCCGGGCGTTCCGACACCAGCGGCGCCAATTCCAGCGCCTTTGAATAGGCCGCGGGATTGTAATGGATCATTTGCGGCAGTTTGCCGTGTGTTGGATGTTGGAGTGGCGTGAGCAAC
Organism: uncultured Nitrospirota bacterium; assembly: GCA_964607665.1. Classification (GTDB taxonomy): domain Bacteria; phylum Nitrospirota; class Nitrospiria; order SBBL01; family SBBA01; genus CAZSME01. The sequence continues at coordinate 4,955 of CAZSME010000071.1, forward strand.
GTGGGGGAAAGAGAGGCCGGTGCGCCTCTTCGTGCCGCAGGGGCTGTCGCGTCCAGAGAGGCCGGGGGAACCATTTCCTCTAATACAACCCCATCCCCATCCCGCAACACCATATTGTTCGTTCCCGGATCGATCTCTACGGATGCCGGGACTCGCTCGGTGATGAGAAAATCAACCCGGCTGGGAAAGACTTTTCGGATCACGACTTCTTTGATCCAGGGATTGGCAACGAGGGTGGAGTGAAGTTCGGCCATATTGAGGTAAACCAGATTTTTGCCCAAAACGGATGGAAATCCCTCGGTCAACTCCCGTGAGTCGAGCTGCTTCACCCCTTCCCATCGCACCTCTTTGATATCAAAATAGGAAGAGGCCAGAAACGATTTCAGCCCCATGTAGGCGGCGATGATACCCATCCCTGCTATCAGAACAAGAGAGGGGAGAAGAAACCGCTTCAGGTCGATCGGGTTTGTTCTTTTTCTTCGTTGCGGTAATGCCATTGTGGTCATATTCACCTCCTTATTATAATTTTGTACGGGCGCACCGCCGTGCGCCCCTAGGGCACCTCTAAAAACCGTCACGAGCGGCTCAAGTGCAAGGCGCCCGGAGCACAGGAACCGCAATGTACGCCGTGTACATGAGGATTCCGAGCACCGCGCAACGCGAGCATAAGGGTCGCGCAGTAGGTTTAGAGAGGTGCCCCCTACTTTTCAATCGACGCCGTTGCCAATATCTTCTCCACCAGTTGATCAAACGAAATACCGACCCCTCGGGCCATTTCGGGCAAGAGCGAGGTCTCGGTCATCCCCGGCAGGGTATTGACCTCAAGCACCACCGGGGCTCCATCCTGTCCCAAGATCAAGTCCACCCGGCTGTACCCCGAACATCCCAATGCCTGATGCGCGCGCAGGCCTAACGCCAGCATCACTTCGTACGCCGCCGGTTGCACCCGCGCGGGAAAGATATGCCGCGACATCCCCTTCGTGTATTTCGCGGTATAGTCATAGAATGCGGTTTCCGAGTGAATCTCAATCCCCCCCAACGCCGTCTGATCCAATATGCCGACATTCACCTCGGTTCCAGCGATATATTTTTCGACCAGGACCGTTGGGCCAAACCGGAACGCTTCGTCGAATGCGGCATCCATTTCCGATGGGCCTTTCACAAGGGCAACCCCCACGCTGGATCCTTCTGAAACCGGCTTCACGACCAGTGGATAGGGAACCTCACTGTGAGAAGACGACCCGGTTGTCGTGGGCAAGAAGGGGGGAAGGGTCTGCTTCTTGTGGAAGGTCACGGCATCGTCTCGCGTTACCGAGCAATAGGGGGGCGTCGGAAGGCCATGCGAAATAAAAATCTGTCGTGAAAGGGCCTTATTCATTCCTAACGCCGATGCTAAAACGCCCGATCCGGTATAGGGAATTTTCATGATTTCTAAAAGGCCTTGAATAAAGCCGTCCTCGCCATAGCGACCGTGCAGCGCGATAAACGCGACATCAATCTTCTCCGACTTCACGCGTTGGGCAATATCGGGATCAACATCAATCGGAAGCACGGTATAACCCTGTTTCGTCAGCGAGGACAAAATGGCCGCACCACTTTTTAATGAAACCTCACGTTCCGACGAAAGCCCGCCCATCAGAACGCCAATTTTTTTGCCGACAAATTGTTCTAATGGCATGGTTGATCTTTCGTGCCGCCAATCATTTTAATCTCCGGTTCCAACCGTATCCCGTGTTCCATAAAAACCCGTTCTT
>CAZSME010000072.1:0-6589 GCA_964607665.1 uncultured Nitrospirota bacterium
ATCATACTGTTTTCGTTTTTCCGGATCGCCTAAGACATGATAGGCCTCTTCGATTTTATCCAAAATCGACTGCTGTTCGCCCTTACTAAATAACGAATAACTGGCAATGGCGTCCTGATGATAGGTCCGCTTTGCCAGTTCGTAGGCCTTTTGAATCTCGACCCAGTCGGCCTGATAAGGGATCTCCAATATCTGATAGTAGTTTTGCGTTTCTAAATGTTTCATCCCGCCGAACCCCGCCTACATTTTAAGAATCGCATCCAGGCGCAATTCGTCCTTGTTGATTAAGTTGGAAAGAATCCGCTCAAGACAGCGCGACGCGGAAGAATATGGACTTTCCAGTAGCAACGGCGTTTTTTTCTTAACCGCCATCCAGACATGGTCATCGTATTCGATATAACCTACATAGTCGACTTTAATCCCAAAATATTTCGCGCAGGAGCTGCGCATGGAGAATCCCAACGTCATGTCGTCCCGAGACCGCACCTGATTCACAATCAGTTTGGGAGAGAAGTGTAGGACGGCCTCCTTCAGTTTTTTACCTACCTCATGATCGATGGAGATGACATACTCAATCAGATCGTGCGGCGTTCGAATACCCCGCTCGTTTTTCTCGTCCATCGCGGCGGTGACCAGCTCCTTTATCAACGGGTCTTTCGCGATTTTTTTAAAACGCCGGTAAAACGCGCTTTTAATAAACCGATAGGTATTTTCAATGGAGGTGGGCTCCGGCAGCACAACCAGGAGACCGGTATTACTCGATAAAAAAAAGTCGAGGTGGGTAAATGCGGTTCCGGCTCCGATATCGATCAGGGTATGTTCAAAGGTTGTCTCCTGAAGCTCTCGAATCAGCCGCATCTTTTGCATATGCTTGGGGTTCGCCACTTCCAGAAAATCGCGCGCGCCGGAGATCAGGGTCAAGTTGGGAAGCGTGGTTTCGGTGAAGACCGATCGCAAGTCCCGAATCTGCCCCTTTAAGAATTCCGACAAGGTCATCGTGGGGGTGACGCCTAGAAAGGTGTGAAGATTGGCACCGCCGAGATCGGCATCGACCAACAAGACCCGCTTCCCCATTTTGGACAGGGCCACCGCCATGTTTGCGGCGATAAAACTTTTGCCAATCCCGCCCTTTCCGCCGCCAACGGCCCAGACCTCCTTTTTGCCGATCGCCAGGCCTTCAAAGAGGTCGGATGTTTTCTGTCGTGTCACGCGGCCCCCCCTTCTTTTCCCCGTTCGCTGCCCGCAATCATCATGCGGGAGATTTTCAGCGTTGGCGCCGCGACCCGTTTCCATCGGTCCAGGTCATTTCCAACCGCGTCAATATTAAGCAGCATCTCTTTAAGATTTCCCGCGATGGTAATCTCCTCAACCGGGTAGGCCCATTCCCCCTTATCAATCCAAATGCCGACCGCGCCCTGAGAGTAGTCGCCGGTCACCATATTCACGCCAAAACCGATCAGCTCCGTGACATACAGTCCCGATTGCACCGATCGGATAATCGCTTCGGGCGCGTCGGTTCCGGGCATCATCTGAAAGTTGGTGATACCGACCGACGGAGACGATCCGGCCCCGCGAGACGCATTCCCTGTCGAAGGCAACCCCAGCTTTTTCCCGGAGTAGGTGTCCAGCAGGTAGCTTTTCAAAACGCCCTTGTCCACGATCACCTTTCGGTAAGACGGAAGCCCCTCCCCATCAAACGGTTTTGTTCCCAGTGCCCCCGGCAACGTGGGGTCATCGTAAATCGTGATCCCCTCATAGGCGATCTTCTTTCCCAGTTGGTTCAGAAGAAACGATGCGTTTTTGTAAAGGGCATAACCGGAGAGCGCCGAGGAAAGATGGGAAAGCAGTGTGGCCGACATCTCCGGATCGAAGATCACCGGCGCTTCCTGTGTGGCCACTTTTCTGGCCCCCAATCGCCGAACCGTTCGCATCGCCGCCGTTTTTCCCACCGCTTCCGCGGGGTCCAACTCGCTATACTTTCTTCGAGACGAGTACCAGTAGTCGCGTTGCATCTGTCCATTATGAGAGGCGATCGGTACGACCGAGAGGGACGATGCCGAACCGGTATATTCCCCGGAAAATCCGTTCGTCGCGGCATAAATCAGACGGGTCTCTGTATTACTAAACGAGGCCCCGTCGGAGTTTCGAATCCGTGGGTCGGCGGAGAGCGCGGCCTGCTCGGCTCTTTTCGCAAGATCGATTTTTTCGTCAATCGATAGACGTCCCACCTCCGCGTCAAAAAGGTCGAAGGAAGGCACTGTTTTGGCACATACTGCAGGTTCCGGAAGGCCGGCATCGTCATCTTCGGGGGAGATTTTGGCCAAACGACAGGTATCGGCCAACAGGGCATCCAGCGATTTTTGTGTAAAGTCGGATGTCGACGTAACGGCGTGGCGTTTTCCAAAAAAAAGGCGAAGGGTCAGATTTTTACTGCGCGCCTGGGCGATTTTTTCGATTTCTTTCAATCGGACCGATCCCTCAAATGAGGTGCCCTGCAGGACAAAAATATCGCCGCCGGTTGCTCCCCGTTCGCACGATTTCTTTAAGAGGCCTTCTGCCTGATCCAGCGAAAAAGACATGATAACCGCACCCGTTATTGCAGGACGGATGTTATCATATCCAACGGGCGCGAGACAAATTAGCGGGTTACAGGGTTAATTGTTGTAGAAGGCCGGGCCATCGGAACAGCCGTTCCGCGTTTTCGGTGGTTTCTTTTTCGATCACTTCCAGCGAGCAGCGTCGCAAGAGGGCGATCTTTTCCGCTGTGGTTTTGATATAGGACGGCTCATTCCGTTTTCCCCGAAATCCCTGCGGCGCTAAAAACGGGGCATCGGTTTCAATCAAAAGATAACGGGAGTCGACTGTGGCCGCCGCTTTCTGAAGCGATTCGGTTTTTGAAAAGGTCACAATACCGGAAAAAGAGATATAAATACCCATTGCGGTTCCCCTTGCGGCAATCTCCGCATCTCCGGTGAAACAGTGGAAGACGGAGCCAATCTCTCTGAAATAGTCGGGGTCGTGTTCCTTCAGCATGGCAAACGTCTCTTCCCATGCGTCTCGCGTATGAATCACCAGTGGAAGCCGCCTTTTCTGCGCGAGTGCGATCTGGGCCCGAAAGGACGACTGTTGCGCTTCTTTGGCCGACCGATTGTAATAAAAATCAAGCCCGGCTTCCCCAATCGCAACCACTTTGGGATGGGCTGATAATTGCTCAAATTCCTGCAGAAGGCCGTCATCCATTGCCGACGCCTCGTGGGGATGCAATCCAACCGTTGCAAAAAGAAAAGGATACTGTTCGGCCAGCGCGATCGCTTTTTTGCTGGAAGGGAGGTCGGTACCCACAACAACCATCGTTTTAATCCCCGCGGCAAGGGCACGCTCGATTACGATGTCGCGATCGGTGTCATACTCCGGAAAAAAGAGGTGGCAATGGGTATCGACCAGCATGGTCCTACGGCGTCAGATCGATGGTCGTGGCGGCGTTTCCATTAAAGAGGGGCACAAGCATCCGGCTGCCTTTTCGATCGATATTCATATCGGCCGGCGTCATTAATTCCGTTTTAATCGTTTCGACCTTTAAGTCCGGTGAAACCTTATAAATTGCCCCCGCGGTGAAACTGGACGTGTAGAGATTTCCCTTTTGGTCAAAATCAAGCCCGTCGAGGTTCATCCATGTGGGATCGGCGACCCATACCTTGACTGCTCCATCTTGCCCGATTTCGAGAATCTTTCCTGTTCCCCATGTATTAACCAGAAGCCGTTTTGTCTCCGGGTGAATCACCAGCCCATTGGGCGAGTTCAAATCGGTATCTCGGAGCAGGATCGAGACCTTATTTTTATTTTTTGTCTCGATCTTAAAAATCGTTCCGGGGGCCGAAGGATTCACAAAAACGGTCGTATCCGAGATATAAAGGTTCGCCTGATCATCCTGGGTAATATCGTTCAGAAAAAGGGCGCCCCACTCTTTAAGGTCAATACGCTGCAACAACTTTTTCGTTATTTTGTCAAAGGCACAAACCGCGTCAATATCGGTTACGTATAAGGTATTTCCCAACAGGGTAAGCCCTTTTGGCGCGTGCAGGGTGACACCCCCCTTGCCTCCTTCGATAAACTTCAGCGCGACAACCTTGCCTGTTTTATCCAGCTTGCTGATAAAACCGTTATTGTCTTTTTTAGTGGGATTCCCATCGATATTTGAGATGTAATATTCCCCGGTCTGGGGGTCGATGATAAAACTCTCCGGGGTAACCAGGCCCGGCACCTCGAAGGCATGTCCAATCTGGAACACAAAAAACAAGCTCAAAAGACAAACAGGTAAAACAGTTCGCATGGTCTCCTCCTTCTTATTATGTAAGGGGCTTCCCCGTCCCCATCGTATCGCGCATTCTATCCACACGCGTATCGATAAGCAAGTTTCAAAAACCCAAGGTTTCTTTTTGCAGACGCAGAACAATTTTTTGATGGGCCGATGAAAAGGCGTACTCGCCCAATTGAGAAATCGGAACCGATTTGTGCGACGCGGGACACGGCCTCGACGTTTTGCAAGAGACAACGTGAAGCGTCATTCGAAAATGAGAAAACGGATGTTTGATGATAAACCAGGGGACCCCGGAAATTGTTCGACCCACCTCTTTTTGAATAACTTCATGAAAGGAATCTTTGTTCTCAACCGTTCCTCCGGGGAATTCCCACAACCCGGCTAACAGTCCTTTTTCAGGTCGTTTCCGAATCCATACCCGATTTCCAGCCTTCCCCTCCTGTCGGATAATCGCCGCGACATAATCAAGGTGGGGCGGTTTTTTTGATGGCGGTTTGAGAGGCAGTTTGTCTTGCACCCCTTTTTTATATCCCTGACATCCCGATGCAACCGGACAAAGAGAACATTGGGGACGCTTGGGCAGACAGACCGTTGCCCCCAGCTCCATAATCGCTTGCGTAAATATCGCCACCCTTTTTTGAGGCAGAACCTGCGCAGAAAGTTGCCAGAGCCGATCTTCAACCCGTTTCTCTTTGATTGGCCCTCGGACGCAAAAATAGCGGGACAGTACCCGTTTGACGTTTCCATCGAGTATCGGATGGCGTTGACCAAAGGCGATATTTAGAATCGCACCCGCGGTCGAGCGGCCAATACCGGGGAGCGATTGCAGTTCGGCCCGTGACGACGGGATGGTTGCCCCAAACGTATCAACTACTTTCTGGGCGGCCCGGTGCAGATAGCGGGCGCGGGCGTAATACCCTAACCCCTGCCACAATTTTAAGACGTGATCAAGAGGGGCAGCGGCCAGAGACGACACGGTTGGATAGGTCGAAAGAAACCGCCGGTAATAGGGCAAAACCGTTGCGACCTGCGTCTGTTGGAGCATAATCTCGGAGACCCAGATCGCGTACGGATCGGTTGTGTCTCGCCACGGCAGACGGCGATAGATTTTGGGATACCAGTGAAGAAGGGCCTCCGCAAACCCAGCGGAGTGATGGCGGTGTCCGCGTGAGGGGACAGAAGAGGACATGGCGCGTCCAAACGGGGTGGATTATCCCCCCGAACCGGCAATCTCCCCGATCTCTTTCACCGAGGCCATTCGATAGCAATTTCGTCCACTGCTTTTCGCCTTGTAGAGGGCTTGATCCGTAGACTTGACCACCTGGTCGATTGTTTTGAGATCGGGATCGGGCACCGTTGAGATGCCGATCGAAACCGTGACTTTGTTAAGCCTTGGATCGATGTTGGTTAAGCTTTGTGTGTTGAGGGTGGAGAGGATTCGGAACGCGACCCGCTCCGCCCCTTCCCCGCGCAGTTGTGCCAGCAGCACAATAAATTCATCGCCGCCGTAACGCGCGACCGTATCCACCCCACGAACCTGTCCTTGAATCACCTGCGACACATTTTTCAAAACGGCGTCTCCGACATCATGCCCACAGGTGTCGTTCACCTCCTTGAAGAAATCAACATCGACCATCATGCACGAGAAGGGGGCATTGTACCGCTTAAAGCGTTCAAACTCCGATACCAGGATATCTTCAAACCGTCTTCTATTGTAAAGGCCGGTGAGGGGATCCGTGATCGACATCTTTTCGAGTCGTTTGAGGAGCTCCTCGTACTCCATGTTTTTCCGCTCGAGCCTTCCACGCAACTCCTTTTCACGCAGGACCGCCGCCACACGGGCCTTCAATTCCGAGTCATCAAACGGCTTGGTGATGTAATCCGTGGCCCCCTGATCCAGACCTTCAATCCGCTCCTGAACGTCCCCTTTGGAAGACAGAATAATAATGGGCGTGCTTTTGATTCGGGTATCCTGCTTAATCCATCGGCAGATTTCTATTCCGGTAATATCGGGAAGAATGAGATCGAGAATAATGAGATCGGGCCGGTCCAGCTTGATCATTTTTATCCCCCGGCTGCCTGTTTCTGCCCAAAGGACTTCGTGACCCACCTCTTCCAGCAACGTTTTTACATGATTGGCTTCAAACGTGCTGTCATCCACAACAAGAATTTTTGACATGGTCTCCGATCCGACGAATGATTGTTGCTCGCACAACGCTCTCCCAAGATAAACCTATTTTGCACGGGCTGTCAATCTCTTCAATGTGAAGG
>CAZSME010000073.1:0-6281 GCA_964607665.1 uncultured Nitrospirota bacterium
ATGCTCCAACAACTGATACTGGCGAAGGCCCCGCTATCAATGATTCTTGACGAGGTGAGCCTACAGAAGGGTAGCCATCGCCAGTTCCACCATCAAACCAAACCCGGCACGATTACAATCGCAGGCGGGCCCAGCGTTAATGTTCCTCCCGGGACACTCAATAGTGCATTGAAGCAAGCGGGTCTCAAATGGGAACGTCAGCGGGGATGTCGTAACTTCGCACAATCAGTTGAGTAAATATATTTAAATGTGGATAGCCTGATTCGTTTGAAGGAAGGATTGCTCCGCAGGGGGTTACGCAATATGGATGGCGGAGGCCGCGCGGCGGGCCTTTGCGCGGGCCGATTCGAGGTCTTCCCCCAGGGCAAGGGCCACGCCCATCCGACGCTTTCCCGTGATATCCGGTTTGCCAAACAGACGGATTTGTGTGTCGGGTTCTACCAACGCATCAAAAAGTCCTGCATAGCGAGGGGCCTTTTGATCCCCTTCCAGCAAAATGGCACAGGAGGCCGAAGGCCCCCGTTGCCGAATCTTAGGGATGGGAAGACCCAAAATCGCGCGGATATGCAGCGCAAATTCGGAGAGGTCCTGCGAGATTAGCGTGACGAGACCGGTATCGTGCGGGCGGGGGGAGACCTCACTAAACAGAACCTCGTCCCCCCGAACAAAAAGTTCCACACCAAAGAGTCCCGCGCCACCCAGATTATCCGTGATCGTTTTTGCAATTGTCTCGGCACGATGCAACACGTCAGGTTTCATCGGATGCGGCTGCCATGACTCGCGGTAATCCCCATCTATTTGCAGATGGCCGATGGGAGGGCAGAACAGCGTGCCGCCCGCAGGGGTCGCACCCCTCGCAGGGGTCGCACCCCCCGCATGGCGCACGGTGAGAAGCGTGATTTCGTAATCAAACCGGATCAGGCCCTCCACGATCACCTTACCCGCGCCCGCGCGCCCTCCTGATTGGGCATAGACCCAGGCTGGGGCAAGATCAGCCTCACATCGGATAACGCTCTGGCCCTTTCCGGAAGAGGACATCACCGGTTTGACGACGCAGGGCAGGCCAAGCGCCAAGGCGGCGGCGCGGTATTCTGTTTCGTTCTCCGCGAAACGATAGGGGGAGGTGGGAAGACCCAACGTCTCTGCCGCGAGACGCCGGATCCCCTCTCGGTTCATCGTCATCTGCACGGCACGCGCGGTGGGAATAACCGTATACCCAAACGACTCCATCTCTGCCAACGTTTGTGTATGGATTGCCTCGATCTCCGGCACAATGAGATGGGGACGCTCTTCCTTAATGATACGGGAAAGTTCCGCGCCATCCAGCATTGGAATGACGTGGCTGCGATGCGCCACCTGCATCGCGGGAGCACCGGCATAGCGATCCACTGCGATGCACTCCACGCCCAAACGTTGCGCCTCAATGACCACCTCTTTGCCCAATTCGCCCGCGCCCAGAAGCAGTAGGCGCAACCCGTTATGCGAAAGGGGTGTGCCCAACGTAAGGGTCATAGGTACGGCTTTGCTGTATTCGTAAACCGACATAGGTGTTTCCATCTTTCTATTCTGGCATCTCTAAGAGAGTCAACCGGTTGCCGTCTGGGTCTTTCACCTTTGAGAAAATGGCGCCTCCCGGGGCCTTTTGAATTTTGCCGCACACCACCTTTTTTTTCTTTAGGGCAGCCACGGCCTTCTGAATATCCTTTACACGAAGCATCAGGCTGATACCGTCTTTAGTTTGACGGCTTGTCGTTTTTTTCTGTTCGCCCTTATCATCGCCTTTCAGGTGAAGTCCTAAAACCGTGCCCCCGGGAATTTCCATCTCGGCATAAAAGGACGTTTGCATGGAAGGCATGAGCCCAAACTTGGCGTAGAAATCTACCGACCGTTGAATGTCTTTCGCACTTCCCATGACCCAAGAATCTGTGATTATCGAACCCATTAGACACCTCCTGATTGTAATTGAATATTTCTCTACTCGCTCGATCCGCCTACGTAGGTTTCTGGCGAGCTGTTGGCGGCCGACAAACGCGTCCCCGGTGGCGGGGGTGGGAGTGAACGGTGTGATGGACATAAGTCATCCTACCACAGTGATAGGATCAGGGCTGAACGTGCAGCGGCCCAATCAGGCCGTTCCCCCAACCGTAATTTCGGAGATTTTAATTGTGGGTAATCCCACCCCCACCGGCACGGACTGTCCCTCTTTGCCGCAGGTGCCAACACCGGAATCTAGGGCCATGTCATTTCCAACCATGGTGACCTTCGTTAGAATATCTGGCCCATTGCCAATGAGGGTGGCCCCCTTCACCGGCGATCCGATCTTGCCATCCTCGATGAGATAGGCCTCGTTTGCCGAAAAGACAAATTTCCCTGAAGTAATATCCACCTGCCCGCCGCCAAACGAAACGGCATAAAGCCCTCGCTTGACCGACCGAATAATATCCGCCGGTTCCGAGTCGCCTGCCAGCATAAAGGTATTGGTCATCCGCGGCATCGGGCTGTGGGCATAGCTCTCCCGCCGGCCATTGCCGGTGAGCGGCATTTTCATTAATGTGGCATTAAGGCGATCTTGAAGATATCCTTTAAGTATTCCCTTTTCGATCAAGACCGTCCTTGATGTCGGTACCCCTTCGTCATCACAATTCAGTGAGCCGCGGCGGCCGGGAATCGTTCCATCATCGACCACCGTGCAGAGTTCCGACGCAACCCGTTCCCCTAATCGTCCTGAAAAGGCCGACGACCCTTTGCGATTAAAATCGGCTTCCAGCCCATGGCCAATCGCTTCGTGTAATAAAATGCCGGGCCAGCCGGGGCCAAACACGACCTCCATTGGTCCGGCAGGGGAGGGGATCGCCGAGAGATTGATGATCGCCTGTCGCGCCGCCTCCTTCGCGTAGGATTCAAACCGTTTTTCAGAGGCACCGGTGGGCGTTTCGATAAAAAAACCAAACGCGTGTCGTCCCCCTCCGCCAAAACTCCCGACCTCACGCCGATCGCCTTCTTCCGCGATACAGGTGACATTCAGCCGCATCAGCGGCAAAATATCCTGTGTCATCTCTCCTTTTGAATTAACGATGAAGACAATTTTATACTCGGACGCATAAGAGGCCATGACCTTTTTAATTCTCGGATCATAACGTCGGGCCGCGCGATCGACCGATTCCAAAAGCTGCATCTTCTCCTCTATTGGAGCATCAATGGGTGGCGTTTCAACCGGATAAAGATTGCGAAGGAGCGGGGAGGGGAGGGATGTTGCGACGGGGATCGCTTGATCGGTTCCTCCCTCTTTCGCGATATAGCGTGCGGTTTTGGCGGCCTGCAGGAGATTGTCCGCTGTAATATCGTCGGAATAGGCGTAGCCGGTTTTCTCTTCGGCCACCGCGCGAACACCGGCCCCCTGAGAGATATTCTTGGAGACCTTCTTGACCTGTCCCTCTTCCAGACTGATCGCCTCGGAGGTCTGATATTCAAAATAAAGATCGGCGTAGTCGATCTTTTTGCCCAGCATTCCGCCGACTACCGATTGAAGCGAGGCGCTGGAAAGATCGTACTTCTTGAGAAAAAACTGTTTGGATTCTTCTAAAGAAGACATCATTTCTCCTTATGAAAAAGTCTGTCATTCCGGCTTAAACATTGCCGGAATGACGGCATATTTACCTGTAAAGAAGTGTTGAACTCACTACACTAAATCCACAATATCTTTAATTCGGATTCCAACACCTTAAACTCAGGATCCCCCGTGACAAGCATTGCCCCTTGTGCCTTTGCCGTTGCCGCACAAATTGCATCGGCATAGGATATCTTTCCGCGGGCTTTATAATGCGCGGCCTGTCGAACAATACCGGCATCGATATTGAGTATTTTAATCTTTAAGTCTGCGACGGCCTCTTCGGCCAGCTTTGCTCGGGCGGCCCCTTCTTCTCTTTCCGTGATGTAGAGAATCTCCCCCCAGTTGATAATGGATAACATCGGAGGGTTGTTCTCTTTGGCCGCTCGAATCAGTAAAGACAACACGGCCTCTCCCCCCTTTTGCCTCTTAAAGTAAACCAGTAACGCATAGGAGTCCAGCAGTACCGGTCGCGTTCTCTTCACCGTTTTTTCTCCCGCTCTTTTTCTTTCTTTAACGCCTTAACCAAATCAACGCCCCCTTCCAGACAACCATGATAATGCTTCACGGTTTCCTCAACAGAACGAAGTAAAACCCCTTCCCTTGTTTCCGTAAAGGAGACGAGCATGCCCTTTTTTAACCCCAGCTTTTGCCGAACGGAAGAAGGGATAACGACCTGCCCCTTAACCGACACCACCGATGTTGCCATAAGGCACCTCCTTGCTTACTGTTCTCGCTTAGTGTATACGATATAAATCAGGTAAGTCAAAAGACATCGATTCGTTTCTACAGGGTCTTTCTTCTAAAAAGATCAGGCTCGATGCGACTCGCGCAGCCGCACTTTCATCTGGATCGGCACGCCGGAAAAGCTAAACCGATCGCGGATACGGTTTTCGATATATTGAAGATAAGAGTCAGAGATATCGGCCTTGTTCGAGAAGAGGACAAAGACCGGAGGCGCCGTTGCCGCCTGCGTGACATAGTAAAGTCGCGTGTGTCTTCCACGGGTGGTTGGCGGCGGCTTAGCCTGAATCAGTTTTTCAAAAAAGCGGTTCAAATCTGACGTGCTGACCCGGAGGTGAAACTGCCTATAAATGGTGTCAATCTTTTTAAAAACCGGCTCGATGCCATATCCGGTCCGTCCGGCGATGTAGATCGGCTCCACGTTTTTCAAAAACGGGAATCGAAGGCGCATCTGATTCTGAAGCCGTGCCCGATCTTCCTCTTTCAAAACATCGGACTTATTGATCAACACCAGAAACCCCCGCCCCGCGTTAATAATCCCCCCGGCGATCTTCGTGTCTTGCTCGGTAATCCCCTCCACCCCATCCAACAGCAGTAACGCAATATCGACCCGTTCCAACGCCTCTTTTGCCCGCGCGACCGAGTATTGCTCCACGCCATAAACCACCTTTCCCCGTTTCCGGATTCCAGCCGTATCGATAAAAATATAGGGCCGGCCCCCGTAGGTGACCTGTGTATCAATCGCATCGCGTGTTGTGCCCGGAACAGAACTTGTGATCAGCCGATCTTCCCGAAGCAGCGTGTTGATGAGTGTTGACTTGCCCACATTGGGCCGACCCATCACCACAATTCTTGGAATGACTTCGGCGGAACGTTCAGATGTGAGCGGTTCTGTAAGGTGAGGATAGAGGGCCTCCAATAAATCGCTTAGCCCCTGATTATGTTCGGCAGAGATCGGATAAAGCGTTTCCGCACCCAATGCGTAAAACTCATTGAGCTGTCGAATCCCAGCCCCCTCCGTTTTATTGACCACGATCGCCGTCGGTTTTCCTGAACGACGAAGCAGATCGTAGACCTCTTCATCCACCGGGGTCAGGCCGTCTCTCCCATCCATAACGAAAAGGATAAGATCGGCCTCCGCAATCGCCTTTTCCGACTGGATGCGGATATCCATTGCCTCATTGGAGTGCGGAAGCAAGCCACCGGTATCCACGAGGGTAAAGGCGCGGTCCCTGTAGAGGCATTTGGCTTCGTTCCGGTCCCGCGTAATGCCGGGTGTGTTATGAACAATCGCCTTTCGCTTTCGCGCCAGCTTATTAAAAAGGGTCGATTTCCCCACGTTGGGACGACCCACAATTGCAATCACAACCAGCTCCTTCTTTGACATGACTAACCCTCTTTCTCCGCGGCCTTCTTTTTTGCCACAATCTCTCGCCAGAGCTCCGGCAGCGATTCGTCTTCAATCTTAAAGTTATGCGTCGCCACGAAGGTCATTCCGTGATAGAGATTGATTTTGTATTTTCCATGTCCGTAGGTTTTGGCAAGATACGCCATCAGTTGCGGAAGTTCCATCAGTCCGTTGAGTTCCGCCGTTGTCCGTTCTTCCAGGTCATTGAAGATAACAATCATCCCGACTTTCTCTTCGACGAGGAACTTTACCGAAGCCTCGTGAAAAATCTGCTGGTACCTTGTTTTGATCCCTTCTATTTCAGGCGCGCCGGTCGAAGCGGTCCGCCGAATCTTGCGAACGTATTCGCGGAACATCTCCCAAAGCCAGCCATGAAAAAGAGATTCGTCCGTCAACACAACCCCCTCACTTTGGAAAAAATCCTAACAAGATAAGTGGGCCATGTAAAGCGGTATGTTGCGCTTTTTGCCGCCCCCAAAACGGCTTGCCTTTTTAGAGAACGCATGATAGAGTGTTCGCACT
>CAZSME010000074.1:0-2164 GCA_964607665.1 uncultured Nitrospirota bacterium
AAAGAGATGGCGTAGAATGGGGCTATGAAACTCCCCTTTGGCATCGGAAAACAAACGACCGAACCCGCTCCAATAGAAAAGGCTGTCCTTGCGGCACTCGGCCAGGTCAACGATCCCAATCTTAAAAAAGATATCGTCTCGCTGGGCTATGTCCAGCATCTTAAAGCCGATCATAACCGCATCACGTTTACGCTGGGGCTACCCACACCGATCTTTCCCTCTAAAGAACCGTTGCGCGCGGAGGCCGAGCGGGCCGTTCTGGCTGTTTCCGGCGTCTCGTCTGTGGAGATTAAGCAAGTCGTGGATATTAAAGGCGAGTCGAATCAACACGGCATCCGCGGGGTAAAGCAGATTGTCGCGGTGGGTAGCGGCAAGGGGGGAGTCGGAAAATCAACTGTGGCGGCCAACCTCGCGGCGGTTTTGGCCGAATATGGCGCCAAAGTGGGGATGGTGGATGGCGATATTTATGGGCCGACCGTGCCGATTATCATGGGGGCGCGTGATGAAACCCTCGTCCAGAACGAACGGGGCATTGTGCCGATTGTTTCGCATGGGATTAAGTTTATGTCGATGGGCCTTTTATCCAAAGGAAGTGCGCCGTTGATCTGGAGAGGGCCGATGGCCCACAAGGCGGTTCAGGAATCGCTGCTTCGGGTCGATTGGGGTGAACTCGATTACCTGATTGTGGATATGCCGCCGGGAACCGGCGATGTCCATCTTACCCTGGTTCAAACGGTTCCCGTCACCGGCGCGGTGATCGTTACCACCCCGCAGGATATCGGGATGACCATCTCCCTTAAAACATGCCGGATGTTTGAACAGACCAAGGTGCCGATCCTTGGGATGATTGAAAATATGAGTTATTATCTCTGCCCCCATTGCGGCAAACAGGACGATATCTTTGGGCATGGCGCGGTCCCCGCGGAGGCCGAACGACTGCGGATCCCTTTCCTGGGAAGCATTCCACTCAATAAAAAAATTCGGGAATATGCCGATGCCGGTACACCGCTGATTCTTGCCGATCCGGCGGAAGCGGGGCCCTATATTAATATCGCGGATCGGCTGACCACCGAGATTTATATGAGAAATTATAATAAACGGGCGCTGGTGATCGAGGAAGAGCCGGAAGAGTCCGAGGAATCGTTTGCGGTATAACCATGGTCGCCCCGTCGACTACACCCATTGCAATTAAGAAAAAGGGGAACCGTTCCCTGCAGGTGACATGGGAAGATGGGCATGTCAGCCTATATAGCTTTCGATATCTTCGGCAATCGTGTCCCTGTGCCGGCTGTATCGAAGAATGGACCGGGAAGAAGCTACTGAACCCGGAATCAATACCGCTTGACCTGATGGGGCTTCGGGTCGAGCCGACCGGAAATTATGCGCTGAGCATTGCGTTTTCCGATCATCATGACACCGGGATTTATCATTTTGATCACCTTCGAGCGGTTTGTCCCTGTGAGTTATGTCGTCCATCTTAATGGGACTCTCCCCCCAGCGGGGGGAGGTTGGAGGGGGGGGCAGTAGGTAGACCGGCCCCAAGGAAGGAGTAGAACATGGAGCTCAAAGAAGACGAGATAAAGATCACCGCGGTGCCGCTGGATCCGCAGCGGTGTCAGTTTACAGTCAATCGCTCAGTGGTTTTAGCCGGTGGAACCTTCCAATTTCAGAATAAGGGGCAGGCGAAAGAAAATCCACTGGCCGCAGAGCTTTTTGAGATCGACGGCGTCAGCGCGGTCCAGCTTTCTGGGGATCGGGTGATCGTTGCCACCGCCACGCGCGCCGATTGGCGTCGGATCGGAAAAGAGATTGGGCAGATTATTCGGGAGCATTTGATTAGCGAGGCGGCCAACTTTGCGCAAACGGTTGCTGGCGTTTCGGGGAACCTCGAAGAGCAGATTCGGATGAAGGTGCAACGCGTTTTGGACATGCAGATCAATCCGTCGGTGGCCGGACACGGAGGCAAGATAACGCTTTTGGATGTAAAGGGCGATGCGGTTTATATTAAAATGGGTGGCGGCTGCCAGGGGTGCGGGATGGCCCCCGTTACACTGAAGGCGGGCGTGGAGAAGGCGATTCATCAGTATGTCCCGGAGGTCAAAGAGATCTTTGATACCACCGATCACGCGTCCGGGAAAAACCCATACTATTCGCCCTCAAAATA
>CAZSME010000074.1:2264-6265 GCA_964607665.1 uncultured Nitrospirota bacterium
GCAAAACTAGGAAATCCGATTCTGCGTCAAATCGCAGAGCCGGTTACGTTCGAAGAATCGCAGAACCCCGCCTTTGCCTCCTTTGTGGACGATATGATTGATACGATGCGGGAACGGGATGGCGTGGGACTGGCCGCGCCACAGGTCTTCAAAAGCAAGCAGGTCATTGTGATTGAGGCCGAGCATAACCCACGATATCCTAATTCCCCGGAGCTATCCCTTCTTGTTTTGCTGAATCCAACCATTACCCACTATTCCGACGAGACGATCGAAGGCTGGGAAGGATGCCTCTCGCTCGATAACCTGCGGGGAAAAGTTGCCCGCTCGGCCCAAATTCATGTGGATGGGTTTGATCGCTTTATGCAGCCGGTATCCATTGATGCGAGCGGGTTTCTCGCGGTGGTCTTTCAGCATGAGATTGACCACCTCAACGGGAAACTTTATATTGATCGCATGAAAGACTTTACAACGCTCACGCATCTTGCCGAACATGATCGTTACTGGACTGATCAGCCAATTGCCGCTTCATCATAACGGGATGACAGGACGGACGTGCTCGCACAAATAACCGTCCAACGATTTAATACAGAACGCACCCCATCGAAATTCGTTTCAGACTATTCGGTGGAATATCGCCGCGGGACAACCCTTCTTTCCGCGCTCCTTAAAATCAAAGCCGAGATTGATGGCACCCTCACTTTTCGCGCCTCCTGCCGCGCGGCGATTTGCGGCTCCTGCCTGATGCAGGTGAACGGAATCCAAAAGCTGGCCTGCCGGGTCTCGCTTCATGAAGAACTCGAACGTCACGGCAGGCTGCATCTGGGGCCGATGGCCAACATGCCGGTGATTAAAGATATGGTGGTCGATATGACCCCGTTCTGGCGGAAGATGAATGCGGTTACGCCGTATGTGGTCGCAAGCGACAAAGCCGTTTCCACAACATTGCTTCAAAATATCCATGAGGCGTTACACAACGCCGATGGCTGTATCATGTGTATGGCCTGCCTTTCGGCCTGTTCTACGTTTGAAGTCTCTCCCGGTTTTTTAGGCCCGGCGGCGTTGGCTAAGGCGTATCGTTTTCAGGTTGATCCGCGCGATACGCGCCATTTGGAACGGTTGATCCCGCTTCAGGAGGCCGATGGGATATGGGATTGTGTCCGCTGTAATTTTTGTGTCTCGGTCTGTCCCAAAGAGGTTGCCCCGATGGAGCAGATTGTGCGGCTTCGGCGTTTATCGATTGCAAACGGACTCGACAAATCGATTGGGGCACGGCATATTACGCAATTTACAAAGGTGGTGGGTGAGGAAGGCCGGCTAAACGAAACGCGGCTGCCGATCTTAATGGTGTGGGGCCATTGGAAAAAATTCTTCCGGATCATCCCGATGGGGATCAAGATGTTTTTACACGGTAAAACGCCGCTTCCATTCCATTGGCCAAAAGGATATAAATTGGTTCGTGCGATAGTCAGAGGGCGGCGCGGGCCCCTGTAAATAAAGGAGATATTAACCGTCCCGAAATAGTAACAACATGCAATCCCTCCTCCGAGAAGGGGGGGGCGGTGGGGGTAGTTGTGATACCCCTCACCCTAGCCCTCTCCCACAAGGGGAGAGGGAACCCATGCGGGAAAAGGGATTTTACAATGGCGTCAATACTATTACGGAACGGTTAATAATGAAATACGCCTATTACCCCGGCTGTGCCGCAAAAGGGGCCGCCCCAGAATTGCATCAAGCGACCATGAAGGTGGTCGAGCGGTTGGGGATTGAGATCGTGGAGATCGCCGATTTTAATTGCTGCGGCGCGGGGGTGATTACCGAAGCCGATCCCGATCTCGCCCACACCCTCAATGCCAAAACGCTCGCCACGGCCGAACGGCTTGGACTCGATATCATGACCGTCTGTGGCACCTGTCAGGGGACGTTGGGCGGAAGCAACCGGGTTTTGCAGAAAGATACGTCGTTGCGAAACCGGATCAATCTTTCATTAAAAGAAGCAACGGGGCTGACCTATAACGGAACGGTTGCGGTCAAACATCTGCAATGGATTCTCGTTAAGGATTATGGTCTTCCCGAACTGGAGAGTAAAATTACCCATCGGCTTACGCATCTTTCGATTGCGCCGTTTTATGGCTGCTATATCCTGCGGCCTGCAGAGGCTTCTGGCTTTGACGATTGGGAAAACCCCGTCTCACTGGAAAAATTGATCCGGGTGATGGGGGCCTCTCCGGTGCCGTATGAAGGACGGACACGTTGCTGTGGCTTTCCGGTCTTTCTGGAAAAAGAGGAGATTGCGTTGCAAATGGTTGGGAAAAATGTCGGGGAGGCAAAGGAGAAAGGGGCCGACGCGATGGTAACACCCTGTCCCCTTTGTCATATGAGTTTAGACCTTTCTCAAGACCGGGCCGCCGAAAAAAAGGAGAGCGAATGGAATATGCCGATTCTTCACCTTCCCCAGCTTTTGGGGATGGCGTTGGGGTTTTCTCCCGAGGCGTTGGGGATGAAACGGCACGCGGTTTCCACGGCCTCCCTCATCAGGAAAACGCACGTCTGATAGACGTATCATGTCGTAGAACGGCTAAAATAAAATTTCGATAGCCGTTTTAATCCCGTCGTTTTAGGTCGTTACAAGGCACATATGAAGCATGCGGGTTGCCCCGAGGACACTTGAAAATGAAAAAAGATACGTATAATATACGTATCAATAAGGAAGGAGGGAGTGTCGATGGGAAAAACAGCGTTAAAAAAAGAAAAATGGACGTTGTCCTTCGATCTTAACTTGAAACGGTTGATTATTCAGGAGGCGAAGACAAAAGGGGTCTATCCGGTACAATTCCTGGAGGCGATCATGCGAGAACGGTATAATCCCTATGGTCATACCGATATCAAAGGGAGTGTTCCCTATGTCCGGTTATTGCGAAAAGAATCCAGAAGCAAAACGGATCAGGCCTTTCTCAAAGAAATCCACGCATGGCAAGAGTCAAACTCCTTGTAGATACGGATATCTATATTGACTTTCTCAACGTCGGGCTCTTTCGTCAGATATTAGAGAAGGAGGACTTTCTCATTTACTATTCTGTCGTAACACAGAAAGAACTTTTATCGAAGAGAGGGTTAAAGCGTTCCGAGAAAGAGGCCATTCGAAATACCCTTGGCCGGCACCGAATTATTCCTATTGATTCGAAGATTGCCGCTCAATATGGGATACTCCGCCATCGGTATCCAACCCTCGATAAAGAAGATACCCTCATTGCCGCAACGGCCCTGGTCAAAAAACTCCCCCTTATGACAAGAAACTGGAAACATTACCGCTCCATTAATGGGTTGACCCTCTTTACGGGCCGATAACAGATCGGATGTTCGTCCCCAGTACACGCCGGGATGACCCGTATTGCTTCCATAAAGAGGCTTGCACGATATTCCGTTAAGCGTCTAAATCGCTTGGCAGGTTGATGTTTTTCAAAAATTGTTTCCACGCATGAGGAAGAGGAACAAAAGAAACCGCACTTTTTTGAATCTGATGACAGATGGATCGTTCTCCTTTCTGCAATCCGTTCTCGATTTCCGAAAGCCAGGCGACGGGGTAATATCCCGGAAAAGGGGTTAACATTTCGTCCGATTCCGGCTGAAAGAGCCGTGGGAGGGCCGATGGCTTGGCGACCAAAAGACGCAAAAGCTCCGCGGTTAAAAACGGCTGATCACAAGCCGTAACGATATATCCTTCCGGATCGATCCCGCTCCTTAAAAGGGTTGCGATCGCCATCAGCGGCCCCGCACCTGGTTCGGCGTCCTGAAGGTGAATAAACCGCGATTCAGCAGGAATCGCATATCCGCGACAGGCTCCTAAAAGAACAATCTTATCGCATATCGCCAAAAGGGGTTCGATCGTATGCTCGATCATCCGACGGCCATCGGGCATGATGACCCCTTCTTTGGGTTGCCCCATCCGAGAGCCCTGGCCGCCGGCCAAGATCGCGCCAGTATGCGATAAAGAAGAGGTCATG
>CAZSME010000075.1:0-6193 GCA_964607665.1 uncultured Nitrospirota bacterium
TAACCAAATAACTGTTCAATATCGCTCTCCGTAATGGCCGCGAATGGAGAGCGGGGATCCTGTCCTGGATGATGATCCACCTTATTCAAAACCTTGCTAAAGATCTGGCCTAACACCTCGCTGCTTTTTTTGACCCGAAGCCGCACCAGCCCCAGGGAAGATCGGTGATCAAAAACAACCACCAGAATAATGCGTTGCGCAATAAGGGAAACATGAATATTATCCCGCTCCCCTTCATGAAACAAAATCGAAAACTCTTTTTCACCCAGCAATTTGGCCATCCCGCCGGTTGCCGCGATATTCCCCGCCGTAAGAGAAGCGAGCGAAGTGGTATCGAGATCATGTGAATCGCCCGCGCTGGCAATCAGATGTCCATTTTTATCAACGAGGAAGGTAATTCGGGCATTCGCCAATTGCTGCAATTTAGAAAGCTCCGCATCCACCCGCTTAAACTCTTCGTCATGCAGAACCCACATGGAGCCGGACATCCGCTTCTCCCCTACCCTTCTATGAAGGCGCCACCCTCATCATCTTCTTGAGAAAGGCCTTCTGCTTTGTTCAATTGCTCAATGTAGTGGTTCGACCAGGCCAGGTAAATGCCGCCGGCATCTTTCATCGCCATGGCCCCTTTACGGAGATGGGCCACCTCTTTCTCGTCGGCGCCCTTTTGTTGCAGCTCGGTAATCTTCTCTCCAAACTGGGCATCGATTTTTTTCATTCCCGCAAGAATTTCTTCCAACGATGCCTTCAAAGGATTGGACACGACTTCTCCTTTCATCTTCTTATTTCGATTCTTTGAGCAAGATAAAGTCAACAACCGCGTTAAAGAACGAGGCTTCAAAGTTCTGGTGCTGATGCAGGAGGCGTTCCAACACAAACCGGCCCCGTTTTACCTTATCTTTTTGCTCGGCCGGACTGGCCGACTTCAAGAATTCCCGCGCGGCTTGTGAATAATCGGTCAGACTGACATCGGTAAGATGATCAATTCGACTGCCCCGAGGGGTACGATGATCTTCCAGTTGAACCCGATCTTCCGAGAGGGTCAGTGTGATATGGGCCTTTTCGATATATTTCCCGTCAATGACCCATCCCGTTTTTCCATCCTTTGTCTCTGGCGCCGTTCCAAAGAGATGCATCCCCATACCGAGGGGCTGAACCAGACAATAATTTTTTCCAATCGTTGTATCTTGAACGGAAACACGCCATTGCTTCCTCTTCTCATCTTTAACAAAGAAAAGCGAAAGGACCCCAATATTTAATCGAAAGACCGGGGCATTAAAGCGATAGCGGGTATTTCCCAGACCGCCAATATAGGCATGCTCAATGGTTTTTTCCTTATCTAGAAAAAGCCGAACCTTAAAGAGGCGATCCGCGATCGTTCGAGTCAGGCCTTCCTGAACCAACAGGTCCAGCGCTGCAGCAATTTTCTCCAGCGTCTCCGCCTGTTTCGGAAGGTCTTTTGGGGATTGCAGCTTTAAGCCCCGCATCACATCTTCCGCGGTACAAGCGCGATGCGGGTCTTGCAGCAAAAATTGTTGCGTTGGCTCTAGGAGGGCCGACTTTTTTTCAGGGGTCGGAATTTCCTTTTTTTGTTCATCACATCCGGTAGAAGACATGTGTCACACCTTTCATAAAATGTTATCCAAAAAAACGGGTTCAGGGTACCATTACCCACCCCGTCGGAGCAACCCCTTACTACAAAAGTTTTATACAGGGTCTGTAAGGCCAGCTGAAGAGACAAAGAAGACTGAAAGGAATAGCGCGTGCTTCCGGAAAACGCTATCGTGCATCGCGACCCGGCTTTTTAATCTCACGATACAATCGGGCCATTTCGATTGCAGACTCGGCGGCTTCACTTCCCTTGTTCATTTTATGGCTCGACCGAGCCATTGCTTGCTTAAGCGATGCGGTCGTTAGAACACCAAAGATCACGGGCAGTCCCAGGGTGAGCGCGACCTGTCCAATCCCTCGACTGACCTCGGAGCAGATATAATCAAAATGCGGTGTCTCCCCCCGAATCACCGCGCCCAGACAAATCAACGCATCAAACCGCCCCGATCGTCCCATCTGCATCGCCACACCCGGAATCTCAAATGCCCCCGGCACGTCCAGCGTTTTGATATCTCTTTGATGAACTCCCTGCCGGCTTAATGTGTCTAACGCCCCCGTGAGCAGGCGGTCGGTCACCTGTGGATTAAACCGGCTGACGACGATCCCGATACGCAATCCCTCGCCATTGAGACTTTTTTTTTACAGCTCGAAGCCCTTCCTTTGTTCATACGTTCCCCAAAATATGACCCAGCTTTTTCTTTTTGACACGAAGATAATGGACGTTCTTTTCATGCGGGGCCGTTTCAATGGGAATCCGTTCGACGACCTCCAGCCCGTATCCTTCGATGCCGACAATTTTTCGCGGATTATTGGTCAAGAGGCGCATCTTTCGAATCCCCAAATCGGCCAGGATTTGAGCGCCGATCCCATAATCTCTCAAGTCGGCCTTGAACCCCAACGCGACATTGGCCTCCACGGTATCGTGTCCCTTCTCCTGTAATTCATACGCCTTAATTTTATTCGCCAGGCCAATACCCCGTCCTTCTTGATTCAGATAAAGAAGCACACCCGATCCCTCCCGCTCAATCTTCCGCATCGCCTCTTGAAGCTGTTCCCCGCAATCGCATCGCATCGAGCCAAAAATATCGCCCGTGACGCACCCGGAATGAACCCGCACACAGGTCGGAACGGTGGCCTTAATTTTTCCCTTAACCAGCGCGATGTGGGACTCGTGATCAATGACGTTTTGATAAACAATCGCGCGGAATGTTCCGTATTCGGTCGGCAGCGCCGCCTCCGCGACACGCGTGACCAGCGATTCCTGTTTCATTCGATACGCGATCAAATCCCGTATCGTAACGACTTTAAGATGATGCTTTTTCCCAAACGTGATCAGCTCCGGCACACGGGCCATCGATCCATCTTCGTTCATGATTTCGCAGATCACCCCCGCGGGCGTCAGTCCGGCTAATCTCGCCAGGTCCACCGATCCTTCGGTTTGACCCGCGCGCTTTAGGACACCGCCTTCCTGCGCCTGAATGGGAAAGATATGGCCCGGCCGGGCCAGATCGTTCGCGTGCGTACCGGGATGGATGGCGGCCTGAATGGTTTTGGCCCGATCCTGCGCGGAAATGCCGGTGGTGACCCCCTTTATCGCATCAATAGAAACGGTAAACGCAGTCCCAAACGGCGCGGTATTTTGAGAAACCATCGGCGAAAGATGCAATGTTTTACATTGCGCTTCGGTCAAGGTTAAACAGATCAGACCCCGTCCAAACCGGGCCATAAAATTAATTGCGTCGGGGGTGATTTTTTCCGCGGCAACAACCAGGTCGCCCTCGTTTTCGCGATCCTCATCATCGATGAGGATAATCATTCCCCCATTTTTAATTTCAGAAATCGCTTCGGGTATCGTGTGAAATTTCATGACGAGAACGGGATTGGATCAACTGTTTATAGGAGATAATATAGGTGAGCCCGGGTGGCTTGTCAAACCGGTTCGCCATGGGCGGAAGCGAATAGACGGCTCCTAAACAAATTCTTTTAGAAAGGCGACTGCAGAGGCGACCTGAATCCCCTCTTTGGTCTGATAATCTTTCCTCCCTTGGGCATGAATCTGCCACGCCTGCGCGTCCGGAAATTTATTTTTTAAGTATCGCAGGGACGGACTCACCGACTCATCCGCCCACTTGCACTCAATCAGCATGAATGGCCTTTTGTTTTCGGTAATGACAAAGTCGACTTCGCGTCCATCTACGTCCCGAAAGTAGGCCAGATCGACCTCTCTTCCCTTTGTATCCTGCTCAAAATGGACCCATTTGAGAAGATGCGATGCTACGAGATTTTCAAAACGACAGGGCCTATCCGGCACAAGCGACCAATCGAAATGATAATGCTTTTGCTCTTTTTTGACGGCACGAATCTTAGGAGCGCCAATGGGGCTCAAACGAAAAATAGCATACATTCGCTCCAATACGGTTACCCACGACGACAGGGTCTTATGACTTACTTGCAGATCCTCCCGTAAGGCATTTAGAGAAAGCGGGTTCCCCACCAAATCCGGAAGACGCAGCATAAGCAGCTCAAGATTCCCTAAGTCCTGGATCCGTTCGAGAGAGGCAATCTCCTCGCGTATCAATCGGGTGCGATATTCCCGTGACCAACGCCTTGCCTCAACGGAAGACCCGCCCAGAAACGGCTCTGGGAATCCTCCCAGTTCAAGCAGCGACATGAACTCGTTTGCGTGTTTTAGTTTCAGCTCGGCAACGGACAAAGGATGCAGGCGAAGATAATGGTACCGGCCCTGAAGAGAATCTCCGCCAAAACGATACAGGTCCAGCCGGGCGCTTCCGGTCACGAGGATTTTTCGTTTTCGTGGGCCAAGATCAAAAAGGCCTTTCAAATAGTTTCGCCAGGAACGGTACTTGTGCAGTTCATCAAAGATCAGGATTTCGGACCGGGGGAGTTCCCCTTTCAAGATTTTCTCGCGGTGTTCCGCAATGTCCCAATTCAAATACCCCTTAAGGTCCTGAATGACACGCTTCGCCAGGGTCGTCTTGCCCACCTGACGGGGACCGCCAAGAAAGACCATTTTCTTTGATAAGTCGTGTTGAACTTGCGACGTGAGGTATCGTTCCACGGTTCAAATATACTGTAAATTTCAACCGCAGTCAAATTTAATAGCGTCTATTTTCCTGTCCAGTGGAAAATACAAGCAAAGGGAAAATTAAAAGGCCCTAAACTTACGGCTGGTTGATAAAGGCCAATATTTCGTCACGCCGCTGTTCGACGACCCGGGAGGCGGCGATTTCCAAAAGCTGCCGATCACAGGAGGAGACCTTGAACAGCGTGGGAATCCGGGAGATATATTCGGTGATTGCCGCAGGCGAGACATTGCGATCGGGAAACGCCTTGGGGATACAGGCGTCCGGCAATTCCTCTGGACGGAGATTTGCCTCGATATGTTTCAGCACAATGATTTTAATCCGGTCATTTTTGGGCACAAGATTTCCTTCGGTCTGAAGACTGTTCCAAAAGAGAGACCGATAGGCGTTGGCCCGTTCTTCCTGGATGCCGACAATCCGCGTCGGGCTTTTAATGTAGACCTTATACCCTTTTTTCTGATGATCCAGAGGCGACTCCCCCAATGAAAAAGGGAAAGAACTGTCCAAAACCAGAATCAACGCCCGCTTCGGCGTTCCATTCTCCTCCAGCTTTTTCAGGAAGACCTGCGTAAGCGATTCCACACCCTGATTTTCAAACAGTCCTCCATCGCCGATATGCCAATACTTTTCGGACCCATCGACCTGAACGGTAAGCGGCCCAATAACTGGAGGGAAGGAGGCCGACGCAGTAACCGCCTGCGACAACGGCATCGAGGTCGGATTCACATTCATCCCCTCGAAGGTAAAAGGCGTTAAGTATTGTTCGGCATGGTTGAGGCTTGTCGGCAACGAGGCAGGGTTACCGGCCTGTTCTTTCAGCTTCCTGATGACATTATACGAAAAGGCCTCGGACGGAAGTGTTGTAATCACCATCCGCCGGCCATTGTTGTAAAACGTCGTGTTTATAATAAGACGCGGACTATCCCCCGCCTTTTCCCGTTCATACAAATTGGTCAGTGTGCCCTCGTTCAAATAATTTGCATCCAACGTTTCCGATAGGGAGGTCGCCCGCTTGCTGGGATCAAACCAACGGTTCTTTAATACCTGACGTATCTCAAACGCGCGTTGATAGTTATAGGTCATCGTGTTCATATACTCCGTGAAAAAGGTGTTATATTGCGGAGTAAATGACCCATCCGATGACAGCATCGGAACGGATTGTTCCGGCTTCTTCATCGCGAAATAGGATGCCGCTAAACCGCCGCCGGAGACACTGGAGATGTGGGAAACCTGCTCCATGACCGAACGACCCGTTTCCTCGTCACGCAGTTTTGCGAGGGCCTTTATCCCGGCTGCGCCGAAGGTCGCCGCCCGACTTCCTCCCCCGGAAAGGGCAACACCAATGAGCAGCTCGTCCTTATCGAGAAGCGGCGCGAAGTAGACCTTGTTTGGTTCCGCTTTCGGCAGGTGATGAACATGCGCCCCACAGCCGGTTAAAACAACAACCATAACTATTCCAAAAATCCTATTTATCTTAC
>CAZSME010000076.1:0-6166 GCA_964607665.1 uncultured Nitrospirota bacterium
ATCAACTTGCTTCCCTTTTCTCAGGGTGGTACGATGCGCCGATTAAAAAAAGGGAGAGATGTCCGAGCGGCTGAAGGAGCACGACTGGAAATCGTGTAGGCGGCCAAAAACTGCCTCGGGGGTTCAAATCCCCCTCTCTCCGCCAAGTTCAACCGGACCATGAGAAAGTGACGCTGTCCTTTGCGGTGACGAGGAGCCTGTTTCTATCCATCAGTTTTGTGCAGTTGCTTGTTATGCTGCTGCCGTCGGTCTATCGCGTTGTACCGGGGGCCGTTATCGCCCTGGCTCAGGAGGAGGTGACCTCGGCGCCGTCGAGTGATGCCCCTGCCCCTGCGGCCGATATTCCCAAAGACCCTGATCTTCTGTTTCAAGAGCTGGCCGATTCGGACCCCGCGGTACAGCAAACGGCCCGTGATGCCTTACGTCAGATGGGGGAGTCTGTTGTCCCGATGCTCATTCAGGGTCTGGGAAATCCGGATGATACCCTTCGCCAGAACGCGTTAGACGTCTTGACCAAACTGGGCCCTTCTGCAAGCCGGCCACTGATCAAGGCCTTAAAAGATTCTGACCTCCGTCTTCGTTCCGGGGCGGCCCAGGCGCTGGGTATGCGTCGTGATCGCAGCGCGGTTCCATCGCTCATCCGGGCGTTAAACGATTCGGATCCGATCATGCGGCAGGAACTTTTTACCGCGCTCGTTGCGATCGGCCCCCCCGCGACAGGAGAACTGATCAACGCGCTGGGCAATCCCATTCGGAACATACGCCGTAATGCCGAAGCGGTACTCATAAAAATCGGGCGTCCTGCGGTACGACAGCTCATCTCTGCCTCGGGCAATAAATCGGAAACCGTTCGATCGACCATCATCCGAACCTTGGGTCGCATTGGCGATCCGGAGGCGATCCCGGAGGTGCTTCGGGGCATGAGTGATGCGAGTGAGGATGTCCGAAAGCAAGCGGTGAATGCGATGATCCAGTTTGGTCCAAGGGCGGTGAATCCGTTGGTCACGATACTCAAAGGTGTGGATCTATCGCGGCATGAAGATGCGAAATCCGCGCTTATCGGAATTGGAAAGGCGGTTTTTCCGGGCCTGACGGCCCTCATGCAAGACAACAAGGCCCATTTCAAAGGGCGCGCGATGGGGGTAACGGTTCTGCGTCAACTCGGATGGAAGCCGCGCAATCAAACCGAGCTGGCCTGGGAAAGTATCGTGATGGAGGAATGGGACAAGGTGCCGATCGATCCCGAGGCGATTCCCCCGCTCATCGCGACGATGGGGAATATTGAAGAGCCGATGCGCATGAAGGCCTCCGAGACGATTGTTCGATTTGGCCCGTTGGCCTTAACCCCCCTCGCCACCGGAATTTTGCGGGAGAAAAATCCGCTTTTCCTTAAA
Source organism: uncultured Nitrospirota bacterium (assembly GCA_964607665.1). Taxonomy (GTDB): domain Bacteria; phylum Nitrospirota; class Nitrospiria; order SBBL01; family SBBA01; genus CAZSME01. The sequence continues at coordinate 1,395 of CAZSME010000076.1, forward strand.
GGCGCGGCGGAAGCGTTAGGGAACATCGGCGTCCGAGATTTTCTTGCCGTGGAGACCGTTACCGGACTGTTAAAAGAGAAGGATCCGGAGGTACAATTCGCCGCCGCGGAGGCGTTAGGGAAGATCGGGAATTTCCTTGCGGTGGAGCCGCTTTTAGGTGTGGCGGAAGATGAGACACGGAAAATGGCGGTTCGCACCGCCGCTGTTGAGGCCTTGGGAAAACTGGGCGATCCGCGTGTCGCGGTACGACTGGTGGCGGTCACGGAGAAATCGTCCGATCCCGATTTTCGTGAATCGTTGATTATTACATTGGGCTTGCTTCGCGATCCGGCCGCGGCCCCTTTTCTGATCAGCTTGTTGGGGGATCCCCATCCTGTCCTTCGAAAAAGAGCGGGCGAAGCAATCGTGCTCCTTCGTCCTCCTCCCATCTCGTTGTTGATTGAGGCCCTGGAAGGGTCGCAACCATTAATCGCGCAGGCCGCTTCCGCATTGCTCAGTCAGCTAGGGGAGCCGGCCGCCGACCAGCTGATTCAAACATTGAAACGGCGTGATGTTTCCGCCAGCATTCGGGCCCAGGCCGAGTCGCTGCTCATTAAGCTATTAGAGACCCTCCCCACCAACTCGCAGGTGATGGTGAAAGCATTAGAAGCCCCCTCTGATCGTGTGCGATTGCTGGCCATCAAATCGTTGAGTCGGATTAAAACCGCGAAGTCGGTGCCGCATCTCAAAGCGATTGTGGATCAAGAATGGCGTTATTCGAAAGCGCTTCGGCGTGAGGCGCAGTCGTCATTAAACAGTATTCAGGAACATGTCCGTCCGGAGGAATGGGAGGGCGCGTTAGAAGCGTACCGTCTTGCGCGCTGGAAGGCCTGGGCGCCGGTACGGAGCGTGGCCTTTTGGCTGTTGGCATTGACGGCGGGCTATTGGATGCTGACCGCGTTGTTTGGCGTGGGTCTGTCCAATATCCTCTCCGGGCGTAATTTTACCCGTCCGCCCTATTTTAAGACGCTGGCGCAGCATCTGCGCCGGGCCGATCCACCGCTTGATCCCGCAACGGTTCAACGTGCCTTGCGATTTTGGTTTTCCCACAGGCGATATGCCGTTCTTCCCTGGATGATTTTGACCGCTGGGGTTATGGCGGCTGCCGTGTGGGTTCGAATTGTTGACTCTATTTTGGGGACATTCGTGGTGTCGGGAGGGCTCCTCGGTCTTGTTTTCCTCGTGCAGTCTGATTATGGGGTCGTTCGGTTTAGCCAATTACTGAGTCAGAGAAGACGTCTTCAACGGTTTCTGCTTTTCCCGTTGACCTACCTCCTCTTGATCCTCTCTTCGTTCAGCTCGTCCACTCGGTCGAAACGAAGCAGTCCGTCCCCTTCCATGATTGCGGACTCGGACATTGTATCGCCCGATCAGATCCTCTTTAAGGTTTTTCCTGACCCGGAGGAGCGCGCGCATCTTATCGAAACACTCACAAATCAGGCCGAGTGGTTTGCGCAAGGAAACCCTCAGGAGATTTTAAACCCGCTCTATAAAGAGGCCGAGGTTCGTTTTCAAAAAGAGCAGCAGAAAGAGGAACCGGTAGAGGGGGAGAACGGGGGGGGCGAAGAGGGGACCGGGGATGTCCGGGCCTTTCTTTTGTTATCGCCAATGGCCATGGCCCTTTCAGAGCAGCGTGAAGAGATTCCGGAGATGCTTTCCAAGATGCTTTCGCTGGTCCACCGATCTGACCCGCGTGTGCTGCAACTGCTGGCCAATGAGGTATTAGAGACCGTGGGGAGTCATGCGTTGAAAGGATCGCTTCAGATTGTTCCCCGGCTTCTTCGGAGCGGATTTTATCCGACGGAGAAACTGGTCGAAGAGATGAAGCGGATCTCGGAGCCGGAACAACAGATGAAATTGGATGAATGGAAAGAGATGACGATTCGAATCAACCAAGGCCAGTTTGATTTTAATGATCCGATTCATGTTGCGTTGCACTATACCCACTTCAGGCGGCTTGCCGACAAAAGCCGTATTCTGGCCTTGCTGGGACATCGTCCCTCCGCATCCGACTACCAACGGATTATCGAGAAGCGGCAGATCGACGGCCCGGATGTTCGTCAGGAACTGATCTTGCGGGATGTCGCCAACCAGCTCAAACAATTTATTTCGAATCTGCAAGGACGGACCGGTGATGAGCCCGCCGGTCAGGGAGCGGTGCCCTCCTGGTCACTGGTGAGTTCCTGGCTGGACCATCGGTTGGAGGAGGCCTTTGATACAGAGGATACTCCGGCGAATCGGCTGTTCGTCGTGGGGACAACGGGTGTGCGGATCGCCGAACCGTTTGCCTTTCTTGAAGAGGAGATACCTGCCGACGTTGCCGGTCTGACGCCGCCCATCCCTAAATAAGCCACATAATCGTTTAATAAGGTTCCGGCCTCTCGTTGAATGAAGATGGAAGGGGGATCGCGATGGGCCGAGGCAAAATCGGTTTTGCAGACGGTATTGAGAAAATGAAGCGTGTGATACGAGACCAATGGCAGCGGACCGACAACGCATCGCGCGCAGAACACACCCCCTTCGTGGTGTGAAAAAAAACCTTTCCCTTCGTTGCCTGCTTCCGCCCCTGTTTCAACCGGAATGGGGCGATCACATTTTACGCATTGATCCCATCGGGGTTGATAGCCGCTTTGCGAAATGAGATGGGCCGTAAAAAGCAACGCAGAGAGTTGTCGATCGACCCCCTTCTCCAGAAAGATCATCAGGTCTCGTAACAGGTAAAAAATGTTCGGGTGGGGCGCTTCCTCCGGTGTCATTCGAAAAACAAGCTGGACCATTTTCGTGCCGACCTCGATCGTCTCCCACTCCTCCCTTAACTTTTGAAAGGAGTGGAGGATATCGGCCTGATTAATCTGGGACAGACGCCCCGTTTCTTTTTTCTTGAAGAGGATCAGCTGACAGTGCGTGAACGGCTCCAACGAGGCCCCGAACCGGTTTCGAAATCGCCGTGCCCCTTTGGCGACGCCGGAAATTCGGCCATGCGTCAGGGTATAGAAGGTCACAATTTTATCGGCTTCGCCCAGCCGGATACGGGATAGAACAATTGCCGGTGTTGAAAGAAGCGCCATACGGCCTTGCCCCCCCGTTATTCCACTCGGAAATGGAGAAGCCGCTTTTCTTTACGGTCCCAAACCGCACGGATGAATTTTCGGGTACGACCGACCGATCCATAGGCCTCCATCGAAAAGACGTTGCTCATAACAGTCAGGTCATCGAACTTGACGTTATTCGTTGTCGTTTGGGCAACAGCTTGACTGAGCTTCGTTTTAAAGTCAGTTATATTCTTATCATAGGGCCGGCCCTCAATCAGTCGACTTGCAATGGAATCGTCAATTCCATTTGCCAGGCTCTGCAGCATTAGCCGATCGGATGTGTTTACATTTATTTTCCCATCCCCATAAACGGTGAGATAGGGGGCGATCTTTTTGTAGACCTCGGGGGTGATCCCTTTAATAAACCGAATCTCTTCCAGCGTATCAAGGGGGCGGTTTTTTGTGGGGTAGGGGGGATCTTGTGCCAGATAGGTCTCATCTTCCGCGCCGTGATTTTCCGTCTCAGAGTTTTTATCCATCCAGTCAATGATGGGATCAACCCGGTCGGGATCCACCTCAAGCAAGCTGAAAAGCCGGGCCAGTTGTTCCCTTTTCCAAAGGATCGGTTTGCCCTGGGAGTCCAGAAGGCTATTGAGATTAAACTTGCCCGATTCGTCGGTGATCTGTCCCGCGAAGGTTCCGTCTCCGAGGGCGTATTCGGGGATCGGGGAGGCCCAAAGCTCCGTTAGGTTATCGGAGGTATTGCCCGTCTCCTTGTCCTCTTCTAATAGTGCTTTGCCGGCGGAGATACCGGCTTCCGCGATGTAGTATGCGGCGAGATCATCTCGGAAATTGCCGGCGGCTAAGAGATCGGTCTTGACCTGAAAATTGACCTCAAAAATCAGAACCGTCAGCAGGAAAACAATAAGAAGGGTCAGAAGGAGCGCGAATCCTCGTTCGTCTTCGGGCAGTTGTTGCCCCTCATGAGCCGAGTTTTTCATAAGACGAGACGACAAACGTCACATCCAACTTTTTGGGGTCGGCGAAACGGGTCTTGATATTCAGTCGTTTCACTCTTAAAAAATAAGGGGCGTTTTCAATGGTGGAGAGAAAGGGGATGATCTGATGCAGCGCGATATCTTCCAGTCTTACCTCCACGGGCAATTCCGCATAGGGCCGCTCCGAAATAGGGGGCATCGAACGGATATAGGCAATGTTTTCGCGGATTTGATTTTTCGTGGCGACCGCTTCGAGGTAGGACAATGGGGAGAACTGATCCTTTTGGGGCAAACGTTGCTCGATATTGTTAATCTCCGCGGAGAGAAAGAGATACTCCTCCTGAAGCGTTTTGAAGCGTTTGAGCTCCTCCTCTTTTTGGGGAATCAATCGCGAAAGGAGCCGGGTGCGTTCCCACATCGGGTCAATCAGAAAGAAATAGACAAGCAACAGCGCGGTGAAGAGCGATCCTCCGAACAGAAAGATTTTTTCCCTCGGGGCAAGCGCGTTCAGCATGAAACCGATTTTTTTAATGGTGCCCATCTGTTTGTTTCTACTGTATTGCCGTCATTCTGGCAATCTTTAAGCCGGAATCCAGTGATTTTTTAAAGATGCTTCTGTAATGAGACGGTTAATATGAACATGAGATAAAGATGCCATGGCTAACGCCGCGCATCATACCATAGCGTTTTGGGTCACGCAATG
>CAZSME010000077.1:0-6145 GCA_964607665.1 uncultured Nitrospirota bacterium
ACGGCCCCACCCGAATCGGCACCGGCATAAAGGTCACAATGAATAAAACGATCGAGGCGATCCCCAGCAGGCGATGACGAAAATCAAGCGGGAGTTCTTCATCGAGCGTTGCAGGATGACGCACTCCCAGAATCGTCGCCATGATCGCCCAGAGATACCATCCCGGCCACCCCATTGCACCGAGAGCGAATAGCACGACGACCATCGCAATCGACAAAAATTTCTGTTTTTTGCCAAGCAATGCGTAGGCGATATGACCCCCGTCCAGTTGCCCAATCGGAAGGAGATTCAACGAAGTGACAAAAAGACCGATCCATCCCGCGAAAGCGATGGAGGAGAACGAAAGGTTAAATCCCTCCGGCGGCACCTTTCCCATAAGATGGGTCAGGCCCGTGAACATCAGTGGCGAGCCGAGCTGATGCGATATCCGTCCCGGTTCTATTTTTACAATTTCAGAAGAAGAGATGCCCACCGCAATCGCAGCAAGAGCAACAATAAACCCGGCAAACGGGCCGGCGGCGCCGATATCCAATAACGCCCTTTTTTCCAAAATGGGAGAACGCATTTGAATAAACGCGCCGAAGGTGCCAATGCCAAACGGATACCACGGGCCGGGAATAAAGTAAGGGAGGGAGGTCTTCACGCCGTATCGTTTTGATGTCAGGTAATGCCCCATCTCATGGACAAACAGAATTAACATCAACGTAAATGAGAATGGGATGCCGAGAATAAGATCACTCGGCCTTCGAAACGGCTCTCCCCCTTCCTGGAAGCTCCCCGCAAGCAAGGTGGTCAGCGTCGTTACGATAAATAAGATGAACGGAATAATCTGGGCGCGCTTTGAGGCGGGTGGGACTTCGGTTTTGTTTTCCTCTTCGTCCATGGAATCATACTCCAGAGAGAGGTCGGATATCACCCACCTCGTATAGGGGCAGGGCCAGCCAGCTATCGTCCGTTTTCAGAAAAACCTCGTCCTCACTGATATCCATTAAAATGCCGGTATAAAGCATCCCCTGGAAATCAACCTCAACCGGCTTTCCTTTCAGCATCTGTAGATGATCCATTTGGCTTCGTCCTCCCTTCCTTGATTTTAACATGAATGGCATTGTTGAAATGGGGCGGATAGGTTACCTTGGTGGGGTTCCTTCCAAGGCATAATAAATGGGACATTTTTATAACCCATCCCCACCCAACCTCCCCTTGAAGGGGAGAAGTAGAGGGGTTCTGCTATTCCCCCTCATAAAAGGGGGACAGGGGGTTGTTAAGACGCCTCGAGCGCTTTGACCTTTAAAAGCCGTTTTTCGTGTCGGGGATCACCGGAAAATTTCGCGGAAAGAAACGCGTTGACCAGCTCCAACGCCATCTCGATACCAATAACACGCGCGCCTAATGCCAAGAGATTCATCTCATCATGTTCCACCCCCTGATGGGCGGAGTAGGTGTCGTGGCAGACCGCCGCACGAACCCCTTTTATTTTATTGGCCGCAATCGATGCCCCAACCCCGCTTCCGCACAGCAAAATGCCGCGTTCGACTTCGCCCTTCTGAATGGCTTGACCAACCGCCTTGGCGTAATCGGGATAATCCACCGGCTCGACGGAATCCGTTCCAAGGTCGATCACATCGTGACCGGCCCGACGCGCGGCCTCGATGATTTTGGCTTTATAGATAAATCCGGCATGATCAGCGGCAACGGCAATCTTCATCGCTCACCCAACGCCCTCATCAGGTGATGCAACCCTTTGTGAATATCCGCAGGCAGATGGATTCGGATAACGCGACGTTGGCGTTGACAGAGCGATTGAAAATCGCCCATCGCCTGCGCCAGCACCAGCTGACCCAAGGTGTAGGCTTGATCCGGAAGGGGAATATCGTCCGTCATCTCGGACGTAATGATAAAAACCAGGACCGTGTTTGGCCCTCCCTTTTGAAGTTGTCCGGTGGAATGAAGATACGACGGGCCATACCCCAGCGTCGTGGCCACCCTTTTCCTTCGTCCAATCTCCATTCGAATCGATTGCAACATGTCGTGGATCGACCCGGTTTCAGGGAGATAGGCGTTGATCGCGACATAATCGTTTTCCCAAATCGCGTTTAAGATCGCAGAGAATGCCGTTTGCAAGGTCTCTCCTTTCTCCACAATTTCGCTTATTGCGGGAGAAGCGAAAACGGAAATCCCCTCTTCCACTCGGATCGGTCTTTCTTCTGAAAGCGGCACCCCCTTCTTATAACTTTCCAAAAGGGCACGGGTGTTTCGCTTGCTCTCCTCGACGTTCGGCTGATCAAACGGATTGATCTTCAAGATCGACCCCGCCACGGCGGTCGCCATCTCCCATAAAAAGAACTGGCCTCCGATTTCAATCAAATCGTTTATCTCCATTCGGATCACCGGATGGCCCGCCTTTTCGATCTGGGCCACCTGCGTCTCCTGATCCGGATCAATCCCTCCGGTATAACGAATATAAACAAACGTTCGATCATTGCCATAACATTCCGACGCACGAGAAAGATCCTCGCCAACAATCGGAATAATCCCGATGCCTTGTTTGCCGGTGGATTCGGCGATGAGCTGTTCTAACCAAACCTCAATGGAACGAATTGCGGGAGAGGTCATAAACGTGAGCTTATCGCACCCTTCTTGGGCAAGTTGCGCCATCGCCCCCGCCAGCCGCAACACCGGACTCGCCTCGGCATACGGCCGTGCTACCTCCGCCTGCTGGAGAAGCGATTCGATGGGGACCCCCATCAGCGCCGCGGGGACCAGTCCAAACGGGGAAAGGGCCGAATAGCGACCCCCGATATCGGGGTGACCGGCGAAGATTTCTCGGAATGCGTTTTCTTCCGCGTATTGCATTAAGGACGATCCCGGATCGGTGATCGCGACAAAATTCTCCCCGGCCCGTTGACCCTTTGCGCGAAAGAAGATATCGAAGAAATGTTGACAGAGGAGCGTTGTTTCGATGGTGGATCCCGATTTACTTGAGACAATAAAAAGGGTTTCGCTCAAATGAACGTGGCGCTCCAGCGATTTAATTGAGGCCGGTAAAATCGTATCGAGAACATGCAGCTTGGGAAATCCAGCGGCTCTTCCAAAAATGGCACGAAGCGTTTTGAGGGAAAGGCTGCTCCCCCCCATGCCCAGCAAAATCACATCTTTGAAATGCGCGTGGGCCGATTGAGCAAAGGCATGCGCGCGCCGAACAGTTTCTCGTCCGGATTCGATTATATCCAACCAACCGAGTGGCAGCGCGGTTCCCTTCGGTATCGGCCACAGGGCCGAGTCTTTCTTAAAAAGACGCGGAAGCACCTGATCCCGTTTGAGATCGGCAATCCTGTTGGATACGACCGACTCCAATGGGCCCATGCTCAAGGTTACATGATGGGGTTGCTGACCGGTGAACTCGGCGCGTCGTTTGTTTAGGGTGGCCATAAGTTGATGGAACGCGTCGGCAAAAAGGGTAACGCCATCGGCGAGCAGCCGGTCGGTGACCTGCTGCATATCAATTCCGGCGTCGGCCAACGCAACCATTATTTTTTCCGCTTCCTCTCTATTTTGGGTCAATCCCTCTGAAACCGTTCCGTGATCGCGAAACGCGGTAAAGGTCGCGGCCGGCAGCGTGTTCACCGTCTCTTGACCGATGAGGGCCTCGACATAATAGGTGTCGCGATAGGCGGGATTTTTCGTGCTGGTGCTGGCCCACAGAATCCGTTGCGCCGATCCGCCTCGTTCTTTCAGGGCCAGAAACGCGGGCGATTGGAAGATCTCCTGAAATTTGAGATAGGCATTTTTCGCGTTCGCAATCGCAGCTTTACCTAAAAGCGATTGGCATCGATTTTCGGGTGAGGCTTTAGCGGCGAGTTGGGCGTCGATCAGGGTATCGATCCGGCTGACAAAAAAACTGGCGACCGAGGCAATCTGGCGAATATCGGAATGGGCCGCGACGCGTCGTTGCAGGCCGGCGATATAAGCCCAGGCGACCCGTTCATACATTTCCACGCTAAAAAGCAACGTGACATTGATATTCATTCCCTCGCTAATTAAGATTTCAATCGCGGGGATCCCCTGTGGCGTCGCGGGGACTTTGACCATCACATTTTTTCGATCCACCTTTTTGAAAAGACGCCGCGCTTCTTCGATCGTTCTCTGCGTGTCGTAGGCTAAATCGGGTGAAACCTCCAGGCTGACATAGCCGTCCTTGCCATCGGTTTTTTCATAAACAGGCAGGAAGAGATCGGCGGCATCCTGAATGTCACGGATCGCCAACGCCTCATAAATCTCCTTGGTACTCCCTCCCTTCCCAAGCTGTTCCTTAAAGAGGTCGTCATACAGATTGGATTCCCCGATTGCCTTTTCGAAGATGGAGGGATTGGAGGTCATCCCCAACAGGCCATCGTTTTCGATCATTTGGGTCAACGCGCCGGATTGGATCAGGTCGCGCCGAATATAGTCGTACCAGGGGGATTGTCCAAATTTTTGCAGTTCAACAAGCGGGTTCATGCTGACCTCTCAGACCGTGCCGATTTTGACAGATTCATTGAAACATTGCAAACGCGAGGTCCTAAAGAGAGGGATCATGCCAAAGCACGTTCCCATTGCTGTGCCCGCTCGATTAATGCATCCACATATTGTGGCCAATCGTGTAATGTTGCCGGGTCAAAATCGGCTCCGTTCGGCCAAATAAGCGTGTCCACTTCAGGATCAATCCGGACCTGGTTAAATAGGGTAAGATCACGAAGCGGTCTATATAGCTCTCCCGTCAGAATGGGCCAGAAGTTGATGGTTTGCGTGGTATTGTCGTCAAAGCAGACACACAAGGTATAAGCAGCAATGATTTCAAATGAACAAACACGGTAAATAGGATGACTCATCTTTATCTCCTTATTGTAGTGGGTCGATAGGAGTCGGTCTCCGGCCGGATTGTAATAAACGCCAGTCGGCAATCAACTCGTCCTGATGTAATTCTGCCCAGGCTTCCACCAGACGCTGTTGTCGTTTTGGTAGCAATCCGGAGAGCATTTCAATGGGGTCAAGACCGTAAACGGCAACCTGCCCCTGGTAATACGCATGAAAATGTGGCGTATGATGCTGTACATCGATCTCTGCAAACATACGAATGATGATTCCAAAAAACCTGCTCAGCTCCGGCATATTCGTATTCTAGCATCAGGAAAGAAAAGTATCGACCCCATCCGCAGGTGCAAGACAGATTGATGGACAACATCTCCTTGACCTGGCAGGATGAATACGATAATAACTTCAGGAAACAATGACGGATTCTTCTAATAAGGGGGGAAAAGGTAAATGGACCGATCCGTTTCAACCGAAAAAATAGGGCCAGAAGATTTCCATTGCAGTCTCTATTGTTCGCCGATTGGCACGATTGGGCTTGTTTCTTTCCGGGGCAAACTGTCCGATCTGCTCCTCGGAAAATCGGAAGATCGGGTTCGGATCGCGATACAAGAACGGATCGGTTTTCTCCCGATCCGGGACGAAGGCCGGTTTGAAAAATGCCACGATTCCCTCGATCGATACTTTTCCGGGGCAAAAATTACGTTTAATGAACCGATCCTGTTTCGGACCGGAACCGATTTGCAAAAAAAGGTATGGGGCGTGTTAGCGACGATTCCGTACGGCACGGTTTGGTCCTATCAGGATGTGGCCGATCGGCTCAATATGCCCAACGGCGCGCGCGTGATCGGAGGGGCTTGCGGATCGAATCCGATACCGATTATTATTCCCTGCCATCGGGTGATCCGTCATGACGGCTCGATCGGCGGTTACAGCGGGGGTATCGCCCTGAAGAGAAAGCTGTTGGCACAAGAAGGGGTCTTTTATTCAAAACGGAGGAATGAGAAATGTCGACGTATGAAATGAACAAGCCCGATTTTGCAAACTCACCCAAGATGATGGCCTTCGGCGTTGTCGCGGTATTGGTGGTGCTTTTGCTGTTTAATGCGTTTTCCGTCGTGGGGCCAGGCGAACGCGGCATTATCTTCAGCCAGATCACCGGAATACGCGATGTGGTGCTGGGGGAAGGGCTTCACTTTAAGGTTCCCTTTATTGAAACCATTATTACCCTTGATGTCCGCGTCCAGAAAACAGAGACCAGTGCCCCCGCGGCCTCTAAAGACCTCCAGAATATCTC
>CAZSME010000078.1:0-6140 GCA_964607665.1 uncultured Nitrospirota bacterium
GAGCGATATTGATTGTTATACCAGACTTCAAGACGGTCAACTGCGTTGCCTTGGAAGCCGGAACCGGCATAGATCGCGCCATAAACCCAAAACCGGTCATTGAGAACGATTCGCCCCTCCGTCCAAAAAAATCCATCGAGATGAATACCCTCAATGGGGATATCCCATATAGTTTCAGAGGGCCACGGGGGCGATTGGGCCGAAACCGGTTGACCCGCACCCCCTCCCTCAATTTCAATATCACCCGCGAAATAAAAGTACCCCTTGTAGGCGCCGGTCCCGATTTTTAACGGCGTTGAGGCACTATACCCTTCCAAAATGTCGATAAAGACCAACGGGTGCGGCTGTTCGCCCTCCCCTTCCGTTATACTAAAAAGCTCATGAAATCTCCCCTGTTCAATACCGTTTTCTTCGAGGTATCCCGTCGGAGAGACAATAAAATATCGCCCGAAACGTTTGACGAACCGTTTCAGGTTATCAACGTCGACAACGTCCAGATGAACATGCGGATCATTCTGCACAATATCAGGCGGCTCCGACCCGGGCGGAAAAATAAGGGGGCCAACAATCTGTCCTGAAACACGAAGGGTTGTGAAGGGGTCAAGCCGGGGCAGGGCCTCACCATAAGGGTCCGCGTCCGGCGCAAGCCCTTCCTTTCTTATTGGAATCGTTTGAGTCGACGCTCCGAGGAAAAGGTCGCCAATATACCGCATCTCCCCCCAGTGAACCCGGAGGGGGTAGGGGGCCTCGACCGGGCCCGCACCCTGAACCCCAGCCGTGATCGCCGGCATTGGGTTTTTGCCCAAGTCAACGGTGAGACGCTTTCCGTTTTCCGTCTTCGCCCCAACCTTACAGAAGCCGTTGTTATGTTTTGATTCATGAAATGTCAGGCGCATGTTGTTTGTGACAAAAAGAGAGGTGGAAATGACAACGGGATTCTCGTCCGTACATTCCAGTACAGAAAAAAAGCCGGGATCAGGGGCACCCGCCGGATGGGCATACCAGGCCAAAACCTGCTGAATCCCTGACTCCAAAAGCATATCCTCCGAAACGTTATTTTTGGAATGGGCCGAGATTTGTATTTCGGTCGTGGCATTTTGAAAATAAAAAACAGAAAGGCCACTCATCAGGATCAACAGCATCATGACGGTAAAAAGCGATGCCCCTTGTTCCTGACGCAATCGATTCATGATCGGTTTTTTAGAAAGACGTCCGATATCCATTCGCGTTCTCGCTTGTTTGCCCCCTCACCGATTATGGTTCGCACGGTTAACGTCACACGCCGAATTTCGGCCCGTTGCATTTCGTTTAAAAAACCTCCGGGGAGCTGTTGTCCATTTTCATCGTAATAGTCAAGATGGAAGAGCACAATCCCCAACGCGACCTCTTGCTGTCCGCCCCCGGTATTCCGATAGAGGGTGTATGGGGTTCTCTTCTTCCCACAAGAATCGAACCCTTCACCGCCGACCCATTCATATCGGACATCTTCGTTTGTGTCTTCTTCGTCCTCTTCGCTGTCAAACTTCCCACTGCCATCCCGGTCTCCCATAAAATGAAAGAGGGTTTCGGAGGCTTCCAAAATCGGTTCGACCGGGCGTTTCTGCGCTGCACATTGGACGGGAACCGATGCCTTGGTTTGGTTAGCAGGGATGAAGGCGTCCCCGCGTGGGTTCAGTCCGGCGTGTTGTATCTCGTTCGCAAAAATCGAGGCCGCCGCACGCCCCTCCTGCTGCATATTCGCAATGGCGAGCTGACCGGCATAGTCGCTATAGAGGAATCCCATCAGCTGATATGCCCCCGCCGTAACAATCAGCATAATCGCCATCGCGAACACAACCTCAATCAGTGTGAACCCGCGTTGAGAGACCATCTTTTACCTAATAAAACAGCAGCGATTGCAATCGGGCCGATCGATTCGTATCGCGCGTTGATGCCACGACCACAGTGATAACCCATAGCCTCGGGTCCGACCCGCTTTGTTCAATCGACCACTTCCGGGTTACCCCCGCAAGATCTTCGACAACATTCATTGGAGCCGGCCGAGCGGCACGAAGCGATTCCATCTTGTTTCGCGCCAACTCTGCCAAGTGGGTATTTTGATTGGCAATGGCCAACGCACGGTAGCCCATCTCAGAAAGAACGGGGATCGAAAGCAGCCCAATCGAGAGCATACCGAGTGATACCATGACCTCCAAAAGAGAGAACCCCTTATTCCCAGTCATCGCCGTTCCACCGATACTGTTTCGCGCGACCCATCGCATTGACGGCAATGGCAACCGCCTCGTCTCGGGAGTTGGTTAAATAAACGGTGCCCCAATTCAAAACCGTTCCATCGGACTTAAAGACCAGATCGTTTCCGGCAAAGCTAATGCCATCTTGAGGAAGAGCTGTGGCGCTTTTCGGGGGCTTGTTCACGCCGTCTGGAACGCCAAATCGAATGTGGGTCGGAAGGGGTTTGTCTCCAGAATCAGGATCACCATACGCATTCGAATCGGGCGAAAACTGAATCGTGATCTGTTCCCCTTTGGCAATCGCTTTCTGTCGGGCCAATCGGAACTGCCCGATCATCTCCCGACTGGCACCGTTCAGTTGTTGATGGGGAATCTGATCGGTAAAACCTTGAACAGCCAGGACCGTCATCATTCCAATGATCGTAACAACGATCATTAACTCAAGGGTCGTAAACCCGGCTTCGGCACAATTTTCCTGATCTTGCCTATTCATAACCAGCCAAGACTATACAATAAAAAATGCCCAACACCATTGTTGGATTCGGACAAAAAATAGTTCAAATCGGACAAAAGAGTACGGCTCTTGCCAAAACACCGTTATTTGACAGATAAAATTAGTGGGTGATAGACTCATTCTCGTCTTTATCCCCATACTGCGTCTGAACAAATAAAAAATGGATCAACACGTGAAAGACCACAATCTAGTCGATACCTATAATCGTGCGATCACCTATATGCGGATTTCGATTACCGATCGTTGCAATCTGCGCTGCACCTACTGCATGCCGGAAGAGGAAATCGATTGGAAGCCGAAAGAGGAGATCCTCCGGTACGAAGAAATTTTGCGGATTGTTTCGGTTGCCGCGAAACGGGGATTGAAAAAGGTGCGGGTTACCGGCGGGGAGCCTCTCGTGCGGCGCGGCGTAGTAGAATTTATAGAGGCGCTGCATCAGATCCCCGGTATTGTGGATATCGCGTTAACCACCAACGGCGTTTTTTTAAAGGAAACGGCAGAAAGTCTCTATCGCGCGGGGCTGAGACGGATCAATATCAGTCTCGACTCGCTGAATCCTCAAACCTTTGCGCAAATCGTTCAAAGGGATATTTTCGATCGGGTCTGGGAAGGGATCGAACGATCTGAACAGATCGGCTTTGATCCGATTAAGATCAACTGTGTGCTGCAGGCCGGGGTCAATGATCACGAGGTGATCGACTTTGCACGCCTGACAATGCGGAAGCCGTATCATGTCCGGTTTATTGAATTCATGCCCTGCGCCAACTGGGAGACATGGACAAAAACCTATCAGCCGTTTGCCGTAACGCGAGATAAAATTGAAGCAATCATTGGGAAATTAGAACCGGTCGGGGAGCCCAATCAGGGAAGCTCAGGCCTCGCAGGCCCCGCGGAAAATTTTAAACTGCCGGGGGCGTTGGGCGTAATCGGATTTATTCATGCCATCAGCCACGATTTTTGCGGGACATGTAATCGAATTCGACTGACGGCCGATGGACAAATTCGCCCCTGCCTCTATTCCGATACCGCCGTTGATTTTAAAACCGCGCTTCGCACCGGTTGCACCGATGATGCGATTTCCGCGTTGCTTGATCGTGTGATGCAGGTGAAACCGAAATACCATGAGCTGGATGTTATCCCTCAAGAAAAGCAGTTGTTCACGATGGTTAATATCGGTGGGTGATTTTATTGGGTCTCGGCAAAGTATAGGAGAACGTGTTATGGCAAAACCCATCCCCACCTCACCTCCCCTTGAAGGGGAGGGATAAAGAGAGCGTCTCCCTTTTGTTAAGAGAGGAAAAACGAAATACCCCCCTTCCAAGGGGGGAGGAGCGGGGGGATGGGTTAAAATATGATGACCGTCATTGCTTATTCCAAAGAAGAGGGCTATCGCCTGCTTAATCGAGCCGATCTTCTCCCCCGCATTAGTGACGAAAAACACGATCTGGTCTGGATCGACTTTGAGACATCATCGCCTGACGAAACAGCCCTGCTTTCCAGTTATTTTAATTTTCATCCGCTGTCCATTGAAGACTGCGTTGCCGAAACCCTTCTGCCCAAGGTAGACGATTTTGGAGAGTATATCTTTCTGGTGCTGCATGGCTCCCAGGCGGCGGGAGGAAGCCGGTTTGAGACCACCGAGTTAAATTTTTTTCTGGGCGCAAATTATCTGGTCACCTACCACGACACCCCCTCGCGCAGCATCCAAGAGGCGCGGGATCGCTGTCTTAAAAATATCCCTTCGGCCGCCCGCGGGGCCGACTTTCTCCTCCATGAAATATTGGATCGAATGGTCGATCATTATTTTCCGGTCTTAGGGCAGTTTGAAAAAACCATAGAGCATATTGAGGCGGATATCTTTACTCATCCCCGTAAAGAGACACTCAATGAGATTATCACATTAAAAAAAGAGGTGATGTCGTTGCGTCGTATCATCACACCGCAACAGGAAATTTTAAACCGCCTCAGTCGGGACAACTTTGCCGTCATTCGTTCCCAGGCAACCCTCTATTATCGTGATGTCTATGACCATCTCGTTCAGATTGCCAACTTGTCCGATTCATATCGGGACAGCTTAAGCAACACCCTCGATGCCTATCTTTCGATCGTCTCCAACCGGCTGAACGAAGTGATGAAGGTGTTGACCATCTTCACGGCAACACTCATGCCGCTGACATTGATCACCGGTATCTATGGAATGAATTTCGAGTATATGCCGGAGCTTCGCTCCCGGTACGGTTATTTTGGCGTATTGGGGGCGATGGCGGTCATTGCGGTTGGACTGGTCATCTATTTCCGCAAACGGAAATGGTTTTAGCGGCCCCGTCGTGTTAAACTGCTCCTCTGATTTTCCCCTCTCCCACTCCGGGGAGAGGGTCAGGGTGAGGGAAAAACTGGAGGAAATCACTATGCGAGACTTTATTCGATCGATGGAAGAAAAGGCGATTTTAGGAGTACGCCTGACCTATGAAGAGGGGTGCCGGCTGATTGGGGCAACGGGGCCGGATATTTTCGATTTGATTTCATCGGCCAATCGGGTACGTCATCATTACTGGGGCAACCGGGTGAATCTTTGCTCGATTGTGAACGCGAAATCGGGGCATTGTGCCGAAAACTGCAACTTCTGCGCGCAATCGGCCCATTACAACACTGAAATTCCAACCTATCCGTTGATGGACGAGGCCGGTCTGCAGAAGGCGGCCGATGAAGCGGTAAACAACAAGGCCGAGGCGTTTGGACTGGTCGCGGCATGGCGGGGTCTGCGCGAAGGGAAAGAGCTGGAGCTGGTCCTCGCGCGGCTTCGGAAGTTGTCCGATCAGGGTCGGATTCGAATCGATGCCTCGTTGGGGATTATTGAAGATCCAAAGATCGCGTTTCGATTAAAAGAGGCCGGGGTCGCCTATTACAATCATAATCTCGAAACGGCACGATCGTTTTTTCCGAATGTTTGCACCACCCACACCTATGACGATCGGGTTCGGACCATTGCCTATTGTAAGGCGGCGGGGATTCGGATTTGCTGCGGCGGTATTTTTGGGATGGGCGAGAATCGGGATCAGCGAATCGAGATGGCCGTTGCGCTACAAGAGCTGGATGTGGACGTTGTGCCGCTTAATTTTCTTCACCCGATCGCGGGGACACCGTTCGCCGATCGTCCTCCACTTGCCCCAATGGAGATATTAACGATTATCGCCGTGTATCGCCTGATGCTGCCTTCAAAAGATATCATGACGGCGGGGGGCAGAGAACTGCATCTGCGTGATTTGCAATCGTGGATGTTCGCGGCGGGCGCGTCTCATACGCTGATTGGAAATTATCTGACTACAACGGGCCGAAAGCCGGAAGACGATCTGAGGATGTTGGCGGACCTGGGGCTCTCTTATGAATACGGCTGC
>CAZSME010000079.1:0-6089 GCA_964607665.1 uncultured Nitrospirota bacterium
TCCGGGATTTTGCCATGCAACGATCATAATGGATCAAAAATCTGAAAGCAAACAAAGGGGCATTGGACTCATAAAGATTGTGTGCGGCGGGCCATTGGATTGGCCCATTTGCCTTGACAACAGCGGTGATCAGCCATTACTCTACACTTGGCCTGTGTCGGGTAGACGCGAAGGGATGCACGGCCCCGCCACCGGCAAGGTGTCAAGGTTGATCTCCCCGAATGTTTCTATCGGGAATCCGACCCCCCCCACCCTAACCCTCCCCAAAAGGGGGAGGGAATATAGGGGATAGACCGTCTCCGTTAGAATAATGGACAAAAAAACATCCACAAAAAAACGTTTTCCCTTTTGGATCAAGGCGGTTCTACTCGGCCTCCTTTCGCTCACCGTCGTGGCCACCGCTGCGGTGGGCGGCGTCATCTACTATTTCTCGAAAGACCTGCCGGCATTGGACAATCTGAAACAGTATGAGCCGAGTCAGGCGACACGGGTCTACTCCGACGATCGTCGCGTCATCGGCCAGTTTTACACCGAAAAGCGACTTTTTATTCCACTCACGGAGATACCGGAAGAGATGTCTCAGGCGATCCTGGCCGTCGAGGACTCCCGGTTCTACGAGCATAAAGGGTTTGATACCCTTCGTATTCTGAAGGCGTTTCTGACGAATTTGGAAAAGTTCGAGATTCGTCAGGGGGCCAGCACCATCACCCAGCAATTAACGCGGGCCCTTTTCCTGACGCCCGAAAGAACCTTTACCCGTAAAGTCAAAGAAATCCTGCTGGCCCGAAAGATCGAGACGGTCCTGACAAAGGATCAGATTTTAGAGCTTTATTTGAATCAGATCTATTTTGGCAATGGCGCTTATGGGGTGCAGGTGGCCGCGCGCACCTACTTTGGAAAAGATGCCCATGACCTCGATCTTGCCGAGGCGGCGTTACTCGCCGGTCTCCCCAAAGCGCCTAATAATTACTCTCCGTATCATAACCCCAAGGCGGCCAAAAGTCGTCAGCGGATCGTACTAAAACGGATGCGGGAAAAAGGGTATATCACAAAAGCCCGATACAAACGCGCGCTAGACCAAGAACTGGTTTTCAAAGAAAAGGATTTAGGGGAAGACTTGGCGCCTTATTTTAACGAGTATATCCGTCAGTATCTGACGAACCAGTACGGCGTCGACCGGGTCTATAAGGGGGGGCTCAACGTTTACAGCACCTTGAATATAAAAATGCAGGAAGCGGCAGAGCGGGCCCTGAAGAAGGGGCTGGTCGAACTGGCAAAACGACAGGGGAACGATCGGGAGGCCGCGCCATCGAAAACGGGGGCACCATTGGTTGAAGGGGCGATCATTGTTTTGGACCCGACAACCGGCGGGGTGAAGGCGATGGTCGGCGGATACGACTTTCGACTCACGGAGTTCAATCGCGCGGTTCAGGCCATCCGTCAGCCGGGTTCCGCGTTCAAGCCGATTATCTTTGGCGCGGCGATTGAGAATGGACTCACGCCGTCGTCGCTGGTGGTCGATAATCCGCTCATCTTCCGGAATCAGGGAAAAGGGAAAGACTGGAAGCCGGAAAACTATAGCCATAAGTTTCATGGCCAGATCTCATTGCGCGAGGCATTGATTCATTCGCGAAACCTGGCCACAATTAATCTGTTGAGCCAGGTCGGTATCGATCGCGTCATCCCGTTTGCACGCCGATTGGGAATCACCAGCCCGCTCACGCGCGATCTTTCGTTAGCGTTGGGCACCTCCGGGGTCTCCCTTCTGGAGCTGACCTCCGCCTACTCGGTTTTTGCAAATCGAGGCGTTCGGGTCGATCCCCGTTTCTGGATTTCCATTTCGGATCACACCGGTGAAACCCTAGAACAAAAGAAAACGGTTCCCGTTCGCGTGGTGTCCGAAGAGACCTCGTTTATCGTAACCGATATGCTCGAAGATGTGATCCGAGAGGGAACCGCGCGCCGCGCCAGTATCATTGATCGGTCGATTGCCGGAAAGACCGGAACCACAAACGACTTTATCGACGCCTGGTTTGTGGGGTATACTCCGAACCTGGTCGTCGGGGTATGGTGTGGGTTCGACGATCGGCGCACATTGGGAGAGAGTGAGTCCGGCGGCCACGCGGTGCTTCCGGTTTGGATCGACTTTATGCAGGAGGTTTTGCCGCAACTGCCACGGCTCTCCTTTCCGGTGCCCGACAATGTGATCTATACGAAGATCGATCCCGCCACCGGGTTTCTTGCTTCACCCGACGCGGGAGAGGGTAAAAAAGAGGTTTTTGTACGGGGAACGGAACCCAAAGAGTCTAAAACAGAACGCGCTGATCCGACCGATTTTTTAAGATTGGACGCGGAAGAGGGGGCGATTTGAAGGGGAAATGACCCACTTATGAGGAGATAACGATGTCACTAAAAGTTGCCATTAATGGATTTGGACGGATTGGGCGAAACCTGTTGCGGGCCGCGTGGGATTCACCCGGCTTGGAGTTTTGTGCCATTAACGATTTAACCGACGCGAAAAGCCTGGCCCACCTTTTTAAATACGATTCGGTCCACGGGGTCACCTCCCATGAGGTTGAGGCCAAAGGGGATACGCTCTTTATCAACGGCAAGCCGATTCAGATCACGAAGGAGAAAGAGCCGGCGGCACTTCCATGGAAAGAATTAGGAGTGGATATCGTGGTGGAATCAACCGGGCGGTTTACCGATCGCGCTTCGGCCCAAAAACATCTTTCAGCCGGTGCCAAAAAAGTGGTGATCTCCGCGCCGGCAAAAAATCCGGATATCACCATCGTCCTGGGCGTGAACGGGGAACGATACAATCCCGGCACGCATCATATTGTCTCCAACGCCTCTTGCACAACCAACTGCCTGGCACCGGTGGCCAAGGTCCTGCTTGATCAGTTTGGAATCAAGCGCGGCTTGATGACAACCGTTCACTCTTATACCAATGATCAAAATATTTTGGATCTGCCGCATTCCGATTTACGACGCGCGCGCGCCGCGGCCCTTTCGATGATCCCCACCACCACCGGCGCGGCAAAGGCCCTGTACGACGTGATCCCCGAACTTCAGGGGAGATTGGATGGGATGGCCGTTCGCGTTCCCACCCCCAATGTTTCGATGATCGATCTGGTGGTCGAACTGGAATCGGACGTCACAGAATCGGGCCTGTGCGACGCAATGCGTCAGGCGGCGGTGGGTCCGTTATCGGGCATTCTTCAATATACCGAAGAGCCCTGTGTTTCGATCGATTTTACCGGCAATCCCCATTCCGCGATCGTGGATGGGCCGTTGACAAAAGTCATTGGGCAGAAGATGGCCAAGATCATCGCCTGGTACGATAACGAATGGGGCTACGCCTGCCGCGTTCGTGACCTGCTCCAATATATCGCTAAAAAGGGAATCGATGTCGATTAATAAAATAACGATTGAAGATATTCCGCTAAAGGGCAAGACGGTTTTGATTCGAACCGACTTTAACGTTCCGCTCGATCATGACTTAAACATTACCGATGATACGCGGATTCGACTCACGTTGCCGACGATTAACTACGCCATTGATGAAGGGGCAAAAGTTGTTTTGGCATCGCATCTGGACCGTCCGGAGGGGAGCGATCCCCGGCTTTCACTCGCGCCGGTAGCCAAACGGCTGCAACGTTTATTGGGGAAAGAGGTCTTTTTCGCAGAAGAGGTCGTTGGGCCACGGGTGCAACGGATGATGGAGCGCCTGTCTCCGGGGAATGTCCTCCTTTTGGAAAACCTGCGCTTTCATCCCGGAGAAATGGGTAACGATCGGGCCTTCGCCAAGGCGCTCTCGGATTTGGGGATTGACGTCTATATCAACGACGCCTTCGGGGCGGCGCATCGGAGTCATGCCTCGATAACCGGTATCACGCAGTTTGTCAAGGCCGTGGGGTGCGGCTTCCTGATGAAGAAGGAGATCTCCTTTTTGATGAACGCGATGGCCAATCCGGCCCGTCCGTTTGTCGCCATTTTGGGCGGGGCGAAGGTTTCGGGAAAGATTGGCGTCATTGAAAATCTGGGAAAGAAAGTGGACAAGGTGATTATCGGCGGCGGCATGGCCTTTACCTTTTTGAAAGCGGCGGGCGTGGAGGTGGGAAATTCCCTTGTGGAAGACTCGATGCTTTCGTTCGCGCGAGAAGTGCGAGAACAGGCGATTGCCCGCGGGGTAAAATTTTACCTTCCGGTCGATTGCGTGGTCGCGGCAAAGCTTGATCCCTCCGCCGAAGCCAAACGGGTGCCGGTACAGGAAATTCCGAAAGGATGGATGGGGCTCGATATTGGCCCGGCATCGGTCCACCTTTTTCGGCAAGCGATTTCCAATGCCAAGACCATTCTCTGGAACGGCCCGATGGGGGTGTTTGAAATGGATGCCTTTTCACGCGGCACATCGGCCATTGCCCACGCAGTGGGCAATGCCTATGCGTTAACAATTGTCGGTGGTGGAGAGACGGCCCAGGCCGTACACCAGGCGGGCGAGTCCGAAAACATCTCATTTATCTCAACCGGTGGCGGCGCGGCATTACAGCTTCTGGAAGGGAAAGAGCTCCCCGGCCTTTCTGTCCTACCCGATCGAGAACCATGTAATCTATGATTTACGATTTACGATTTATGATTTAAGATTTAAAATCGGAAATCGAAAATCTTAAATCGTACATTTTTTAATACCAACAACGAGTCTGATATGTCTATGCTCCCCTGCTTTGTGGCCAACTGGAAGATGAATAAAACGGGGTCAGAGGCGCTTGATTACCTTGACGTACTAAAAACGTCCGCATCCTCACTGCAAAAGGCAGAAATTATCCTCGCCCCTGCCTATACCACACTCGACCGGGTATCGACCGGGATTCGTCAGGCAAATCTGCCGATTCGACTGGCCGCGCAGAATCTTTATTTTGAACCGGAAGGGGCGTACACGGGTGAAATCTCGGCCAAAATGCTGCGTGATCTGGGATGCCAGTATGTTATAATCGGCCACTCGGAAAGAAGGACCCATTTTGGCGAGACCGATGCGGATGTGCGGCGCAAGGTTGTGGCGGCAAGCCGTGCGGGATTGACTCCGATTATTTGTATCGGTGAGGATGCGCGTGAGCGAGAAGAAGGTAAGACCTTGGACGTTGTGCGACACCAACTCAAGGAAGGTCTTGCCGGTTTAAAAGAGGGGGATGTTCTCATCGCCTATGAGCCGGTTTGGGCTATTGGAACCGGGAAAACGCCAACCCCTTCGGAGGCCGAGCGAGTGCATCTTACCATTGCGGACTATTTGGAATCGGAAAAGATCTCCTGTAATGGGATTGCGCCCCGCGTTCTCTATGGGGGGAGTATCAGCGAAGGAAACATCGCGGCGTTTATGAAGGAGCCGCATATTGATGGGGTGTTGGTGGGGGGGGCGTCCCTTTCCGCCAAGACATTTATTAACCTTGTTCGATTAGGCGTTGCTGCAAAGGAGTCGGTATGTACATCGTAACGGTTGTTTTTCACGTGCTGGTTTGTATTGTTTTAATGGGTGTCGTTTTACTGCAAGCCGGAAGAGGGGCCGAGGTCGGGGCCGCGTTTGGCGGATCCTCTCAAACGATCTTTGGAAGCCGGGGCGCCGCGACCTTCTTAAGCAAGCTTACAATTGGCGCTGCGTTTTTTTATATGTTAACCTCGTTAACCCTTTCTGTCCTGACCAAACAGCGATCGGTGGTTGACCTCCCAACCACCAATACACCCCCTGCTGTATCGGAGACACCAACCCCTGCACCGGCAATGCCTGCCCCCGCAACATCGGCTCCGGCCATAAACCCGACATCCTCTGAAACAGAGAAAGCCCCCATGGCAGTTCCGCCGATGACGCCACCGGTTTCTATGCAACCGACGACCACTCCGGAAAAGGCGCAATAACATAAACCAGAATCCCCGCCCCTTTAAGGGGAGGTTCGGTGGGGATGGGTTGTGAAGATAACCCATTGACGATGATTTCGGAGGAAATCCGGCCCCGGGAAGAGGCCCGTAGAGTCAGACCTACTCGCCGAACTGGATCGATCGTTCGAGGTCGGATGGACTGGTGGCGGCCCCAAGAC
>CAZSME010000080.1:0-6054 GCA_964607665.1 uncultured Nitrospirota bacterium
ACCCCGTTGTTAATCTTTTCAAATCGCAATTAAGGATCGAAGGTTGGACATATCGACGACAGAATCCGTCCTGGGGGTTAAGGTTCCACCGTTTGAAGGCCCGCTCGAACTGCTTCTTACCCTGATCAAAGAAAACGAAATCAATATCTACGATATCCCGATCGCGCTGATTACACAGCAATACCTCGCAACGCTCGATCTGATGAAATCGCTGAATCTCTCGGTCGCCGGCGATTTTCTTGTAATGGCGGCCACCCTGATTCATATCAAGTCTAAAACGTTACTGCCGGTTCAGGAGACCGATGAGGGCGAGATGCCCGAAGACGATCCCCGTCTTGAGCTGGTCACCCGCCTTCTGGAATACAAGAAATTCAAAGAGGCGTCATACGACTTGGAAGCGCGGGAGTCGATCTGGCGGCAGGTCTTTTCGAGAGAGCCTTCGGATTGCGTTTTGTCTCCCGATGAAATCTCTCTCGGCGATCTGAATCCCTCCGATCTTTTGGACGCGTTGCAAAAGGTCATTGCCCGGCTTCCGAACCCGGCCATTCTCCAGATTGAAAACGATGAGCTTTCCGTTCGAGATCGGATGAATTTTATCCTGTTTAAGATGGAACAGTCGGAGACACTTCTTTTTGACGCGCTGTTCGAGGACGTGGGAACACGCCATGCCGTTGTGGTTACCTTTCTGGCGCTGCTTGAGATCGTCCGATTGGGGATCCTGAAGATTGTTCAGACCGAAATCTGCGGCGTCTTACGTCTCATCCGTCGCCGTCCGTTTGAAATAGAGAAGGGGGAATAAAATGGAGGATCATGAAATAAAACCGGTGATCGAGGCGTTGCTTTTTGTCTCCGGAGAGACCATCACACTCGACCGATTGGGAGAGGTGATGACCGGCGTCGCGAAAAGCCGAATACGCGAACAGCTTCTGCGGCTGCAAGAGGAGTACGCACAATCGAATCGCGGGCTTCAGATTGTTGAGATCGCGGGGGGATATCAAATGACCACGCAGGCGGCGATGTCGCCATGGCTTCGGGAATTCGAAAAGATCAAAACCGCCTCCCGTCTCTCGCGGGCCAGCATCGAGACGATGGCGATTATCGCCTATAAGCAACCCCTAACACGCGCGGAGATCGAGGCGATTCGAGGGGTAGACGCCGCCGGCGTTCTGAAGACACTGATGGAGCGAAGACTGATCAAGATCGTCGGAAGAAAAGAGGTTGCGGGCCGGCCGTTACTTTATGGCAGCACGCGAGAGTTTCTTCAGTACTTCGGTCTTTCCGACCTGACCGCGCTACCCACACTCAAAGAGGTTTCGGAACTGTCTGAAGGCGAGATGCAAAACGGCGCGTTGGATTTTTCGAATGACGGTATCCATTCCGATCTTCTGGATCCGCCCTCCAACTCCAATTTGAACAGTGAAGACGAGGTCTACTCAGAAGCGGTCGCCGCCGGGGCCGTTCAACTTTCCGATGACTCGGAATAGGCCCCGATCTTTCGAAGCCGCGTGTAGCGTTGTTGCAATAGCTCTTCGACCGGGAGCGCTTCCAGCACCGTTAACTGTTTGCACAACCGTTCCGAAACCGCTTCAAACATCGCCCGTGGATCGCGATGGGCCCCGCCGATCGGCTCCGGAATAACCTCATCAATGATCCCCAGTTGAAAAAGATCCGGGGCGGTTATTTTCAGCGCGCCCGCCGCTTCTTCCGCTTTTGTTTCATTGTTCCATAAAATCGCCGCGCACCCTTCCGGGGAGATCACCGAATAGATCGCATACTGAAGCATCAGCATCCGATTGGCCACCGAGAGGGCCAGCGCACCACCGCTCCCCCCCTCCCCAATAATCACCGAAAGAATCGGAACCCGCAACTGCGACATCACGGCTAAGTTTCGTGCAATCGCCTCCGACTGACCCCGCTCCTCCGCGCCGACACCGGGATAGGCCCCGGGCGTGTCAATAAAGGTGATAATCGGTTTTTGAAATCGCTCGGCCAACTGCATGAGGCGCAACCCCTTTCGATACCCCTCCGGATGCGGCATGCCGAAATTTCGGGCAATCCGCTCTTTAATGTTCTTTCCCTTCTGATGCCCGATGACCACAACCGATCGCCCTTTTAACCGGGCCAGACCGCCTAAAATCGCCTGATCGTCGCCATAAAGACGGTCTCCATGCAGCTCGGTAAAATCTTCAAAAAGGGCGCCGATATAATCCGAGGTGATCGGCCGTTCGGGGTGCCGCGCGATTTGCGTGGTCTGCCACGGGGTTAATTTGGCAAAGATCTCCTGCTCCAAAAGAGATCGCTTCTTCTCTAACTTTTTGATCTCCTCGGCCGTTTTGGCATCGGCTTTCGCCGCGCCTTTCAGGTGATTGATCTTTTCGGTCAACTCCCGAAGCGGTCTTTCAAAATCGAACGGGTCCTTCATTGGCTCTCCACCGATCCCGCTCCTAAAAGGGTCTCAATTTTTTCGATAAGCGAAGCGGTAACCATCACCTGTATTTTAACATCGATGACTGTCGATCGTCCCTGTTTTTTAATTTTAAGATAAACGGGAACCGTGCCGGGGGCAGAGCGTAGAATGTCGTTTAATGCGTTAATTTCCCCGGACGCCGCTTTCTCCGAGGAAAGCACAATCGTTAACGTCGCAGGCGAGGTGGGGGGCAAAAAAGGGGGAACCGTTGCCGGGATCGGCGGGGCAACCGTTGGCCGGGCCGTCATGTTTGTCAACGTTGTAAGGGTTTCCGGCTTAAACTTCACCCCATGTTCGGTGCGATCCACCGTGCCGCTCATGATCAGCGGCTGCTCCTCCTTCATCAACGGCGCGGCAATTCTGTAAAGATCGGGAAAGACAATCACCTCAATCGATCCCGTTAAATCTTCCAGACGAAGATAGGCCATCGGATCCCCTCGCTTTGTTCGAATCACCCGCTGCTCGGTGACCATACCGCAAATCCGAATCGGGCCTCTAACCTCTTGTTCCTCCGGACTGTCCAGCATTTCAATGGGTATCACATGCTGTTCCTTCATGATCCCCTCGTAACGGGTCAGGGGATGCGACGTAATATAAAATCCCAACGCCTCCTTCTCCATCGCCTCCACCGAAGAGGCGCCCGCAGCACGGCCCGTCGTGTTGGCTTCGCCCGCCTGACTGGCTTCGTCCGCCTTCGCGACACCCCTATCCGCAGAAGCCGAAAAAAGATCGTCCGTCTCTCCGAACATGGATAACTGCGTGGCCCCGGCCGATTTTCGAGTCCGCTCGGCCATCCGCATCGTCTGCTCCAGATTGTCAAGCAGGGTGAGCCGGTTCGTCTTTGTAAAATCAAATGCGCCGGCCTTAATCAATCCTTCGATGACCCGTTTATTGGCCTTGCGCATATCCACCTTTTGACAAAAATGGGCAAGGGACTTGAACGACCCCTCTTGCGATCGAACGGCCAGCATCGAATCAACGGCCGCGGCCCCGACATTTTTAATCGCCTCCAGTCCAAACCGAATGCCGCCGGCCACGACGGTAAAATCTTTTTCGCTTTCATTCAGATCGGGCGGCAAAATTAAAATCCCCATCCGACGGCATTCCGTAATATACCGAACCACTTTATCGGAGTTTCGTTTTTCACTGGTCAACAGCGCGGCCATAAACTCCCGCGGATAGTGGGCCTTCAAATAGGCGGTTTGATAGGTAATCAACGCATAGGCCGCCGAATGCGATTTATTAAATCCGTATCCCGCGAAATACTCCATCAGGTCAAAAATCTTTTCCGCCTTTTTCTCTGGAATCGCATTGTCGGTCGCCCGTTTGATGAAGAGGGCCTTTTGCGCCTCCATCTCTTCGGCCTTTTTCTTTCCCATCGCGCGGCGTAACAAATCGGCCTCACCCAACGAAAAACCGGCCAGGATATTGGCGATTTTCATCACCTGCTCCTGATAGAGAATCACGCCATACGTCTCTTTTAGAATCGGCTCGAGCTGCGGCAGCTCGTAATGAATCTTTTTCTTCCCCTGCTTCTGTTTAATAAAGTCATCCACCATCCCGCTGCCAATCGGCCCCGGCCGATACAGGGCCAACAGCGCGATGATATCTTCAAACTGCGACGGCTGCATCTTCACCAGAATATCCCGCATCCCGGACGATTCCAGTTGAAAGATACCGCTCGTGTCCCCCGATCCTAAAAGGGCATACGTTGCGGCATCGTCCATCGGAATGTCCGCGAGGACAAAAGAGGGTGAGGCGGCCGTGACTTCCCGGCAGGCATGGTCAATGACGGTTAGTGTTTTCAGTCCGAGAAAATCAAATTTAACGAGGCCGACTTTTTCGACATCGCCCATTGCATATTGGGTGACAATTTCTCCATTGGTCCCACGATAAAGCGGCACATATTCGGTCAGCGGTTCGGCAGAAATCACCACACCCGCCGCGTGCGTGGAGGCATGTCGCGCCAGCCCCTCCAGCTTTTTGGCCATTTGGATCAGGTCGGCCCGCTGCGGGCTTTCTTCCATCGTCTGCCGAAGCTTTGGCTCCTGCGCCAACGCGTCATCCAGCGTGATATTCAGCGTGTTTGGAACCAGCTTTGCAATTTTATCCACTTCGCTATACGGGATTTCCAAAACCCGGCCCACATCGCGAATCGCCGCCTTCGCCGCCATCGTTCCAAACGTAATGATCTGGCAGACATGGTCGGCGCCGAACTTTTTCGACACATACGACAACACCTCGTCCCGGTGATCCATTGAGATATCGATATCGATATCGGGGGGAGAGACCCGTTCCAGATTCAGAAACCGTTCGAAGATCAATCCGTAGGCCATCGGGTCGATATCGGTAATGCCGAGGGCATAGGCCACCAACGACCCCGCCGCGGAGCCGCGTCCCGGTCCAACCGGAATACGAGACGAACGGGCGTAATGAATAATGTCCCAGACAATCAAAAAATAGCCGGCATAACCGACCGCGTCAATCACGGCCAACTCACGGGCAAGCCGCTCCGCATAAGCCGGCTGTGAGACCGGCCTTTTCATTTCTTTGAGCCGGCACAGAAGACCCTCTTCGGCAAGCGACTTGAGATACCCCTCCCGCGTGGTGCCCTTCGGCGTTTCGTAATGGGGAAGATGCAACTCGCCGAATTTCAGGTTCAAGTCCACTTGATCGGCAATCCGAAGCGTGTTCTCGACCGCTTCGGGAAGTTCCGAAAAGGCGGCCATCATCTCTTCCGACGATTTGAAATAAAGCTGATCGGTTTGAAACCGCATCCGGTTTTGCATATTCACGGTCTTGCCGGTTTGAAGACAGAGCATGATGTCATGCGCGCGGGTATCGTCTTTATGAAGGTAGTGGCAGTCGTTTGTGGCGACAATCGGAATCTGATTCCTTCTCGCCAGCGGGATCAGCTTTTGATTGACCGTTCTTTGAAGCTCCAGTCCGTTCTGCTGAACCTCAATATAGAATCGCTCTTTTCCAAAAATCTCCTGATAGACCCCGGCCGCTTCCTGCGCCTCTTTCTCGTATCCGAGGTTGAGGAGATACGGAATCTCGCCGCGGAGACAGCCCGAAAGGCCGATCAGTCCCGCGCTATGCTTTTGCAAGACCTCCTTGTCGATACGAGGCTTATAATAAAACCCTTCCATATTCGCGATCGAGACCAGCCGCATCAAGTTTTTATAACCGACCTCATCGGCCGCAAGAAGAATCAGGTGGTAATACGGATTGGACGCAACCCCTCTTGCCACCTCCCCTCCCCCCCCGCCGCCCTCGTTATAATCGTCGTCATGGACGCTGGCCCCTTCTTTATCAAACCGGCTTTTGGGGGCCAGATAGACCTCGCATCCGATAATCGGCTTGATCCCGGCCTGTTTTGCCGCCTGATAAAATTCGATCGCACCAAAGAGATTGCCGTGATCGGTCATTGCCATCGCGGGCATATTAAACCGTTTGGCCGTTTCGATCAGCGGCCCAATCTGGTTCATTCCGTCTAAGAGGGAATATTGGGTATGGAGGTGAAGGTGGACAAAGCTGGACACGATCAAATTGTAATGTGATGGGGGGACAACGGTCAAGGCCGG
>CAZSME010000081.1:0-5989 GCA_964607665.1 uncultured Nitrospirota bacterium
GGCGTGGTGACAAAAAAGATGGCCCTTCAGGGGATGTTTGTCACGCCGGAGATGCGTCTGTATGAAATCACCGACCTCTCGGTTATCTGGCTTTACGCGAATATCTATGAGTACGAACTATCGCAGGTCGCAATCGGCCAGGAGGCGACCGTGGCGTTGGCCGCTTATTCCGGAGAGACGTTTAACGGAAAGGTTGTTTATATCGATCCCTATCTGAGCAACGAAACGCGGACCGTTCGGGTTCGGATGGAACTTCCTAACCCCAACGGCAAATTAAAGCCGGGGATGTACGGGAATGTTGAGATGAAAATAAAAGGCGGCAAACGCGTTGTCATTCCCCAAGAGGCCCTCCTCGACTCTGGAACGAGAAAGATCGTTTTCGTCGATCAGGGCGGCGGCATGTATGCGCCGAGGGAGGTCATCGTTGGGCATAAGGCCGGGCAGCTCTATCCCGTTCTTGCTGGGCTAACACGGGGGGAAAAGGTGGTGACTTCGGGTACCTTCCTCATCGACTCTGAAAGTAAGCTCATGGCCGCGACGAATATGATGGGGATGCTCGGAATGGGCGGTATTCAGATGGAACAGGCGCAGATGGGCGAAATGGAAATGGGTGGGATGCCGATGGGGGATATGAAGGGAATGGACGGGATGAAAATGGATCACACGGCCTCTCCACGGGAGCAGACCGTGGAGGGTTTAACGGTGACATTGGCCATTGATCCTGACCCCCCCAAGAGAGGGAGCAGTCAACTCCGCCTGAGGGTTCACGCCAATGGTGTTCCGGTGAGGGATGCCAATGTGACTGTGGTCAACAGCATGGACATGCCTGGAATGGAGGCCAAAACGGTTGAGGCCAAACCAACAAAGGATGGGCGTTATGAGGCGACGGTCGTCTTTACGATGAAGGGCGCGTGGGAGATTGATGCCACCGTCGTCCGGGGGAAGACGAAGCCGGTTACGGCACATTTTATTGTCCCCATCGAGAAATAACATGATTGAACGGATTATCGAATATAGCGCAAAGAATCCCTTTATCGTGCTGTTGGGCGTGGCCTTTCTCTCGGCATGGAGTTACTGGGCCGTGATGAAAACGCCGCTCGACGCGATTCCGGATCTCTCGGATGTTCAAGTGATTCTCTACACGGAGTGGCCGGGCCGCAGCCCCAACCTGGTGGAGGATCAGGTGACCTACCCGATTGTTACGTCGATGCTGGGCGTACCCAAAGTGAAATATGTCCGTGGCGCCTCCGACTTTGGGTTTTCGTATGTCTATGTGATTTTTGATGACGGTACCGATATCTACTGGGCGCGCAGCCGGGTTCTGGAATATATGAGCAAGATTGCCGGTAAGCTGCCGGAGGGGGTGAACCCGGTCTTGGGGCCGGATGCAACCGGTGTCGGATGGGTATACGAATATGCGTTGGTGGATGAAAGCGGTCGGCACGATCTTTCCGAGCTGCGCTCATATCAGGATTGGTACTTACGATATCAACTGCAGGCGGTGCCCGGCGTGGCGGAGGTCGCTTCCATTGGCGGCTTTGTCAAACAATATCAGGTCCATGTCGATCCCAACAAACTGTTGGCCTACAACATTCCGTTCACGCGATTGACTGAGGCGATTCGGATGAGCAACAACGATGTCGGGGGGCGATCGATCGAGATGAGCGAACGGGAGTATATGATTCGGGGGCGAGGCTATATCCAATCAAGAGAGGATTTAGAGGATGTTTCCATAGGCCTTGGCCAACAGGGTGTGCCGATTTTTCTCAAAGAGGTGGCCACGATTAGTCTGGGGCCGGAGATGCGTCGGGGTGTGGCGGAGTTAGATGGCAAGGGGGAAGTCGTTGGCGGCGTGGTGATGATGCGGTATGGCGAGAACGCGCTCAACGTGATCGATCGGGTGAAGGCCAAACTCAACGAAATGAAGCCGTCGCTTCCGGAGGGGATAACGATTGTAACCACCTATGATCGGTCCGACCTGATTTTACGGGCCATTGGTACACTCCGGGAAAATCTGATTGAAGTCACCATTGTGGTCAGTCTGGTCAGTCTGATTTTTCTGTTCCATTTTCGATCCGCGCTGGTGGCGATCGTGAGCCTGCCGATTGCGGTCCTGGTTGCGTTTATCCCGATGTACTATATGGGGTTAACTGCGAATGTCATGTCCCTGGGAGGGATTGTGATCGCGATTGGCGCGATGGTGGATGCGGCGATTGTGATGGTTGAGAACGCCCACCAACGATTGGAATCCGTAGGGGCGTATCGCGATGCGCCCTTACAAGGGCAGGATCGAACGCAGATTATCATTGACGCCGCGAAGGAGTTGGGCCGGCCGATCTTTTTCTCCCTTCTGATCGTTACCGTTTCGTTCATGCCGATCTTTACGCTGGAGGCGCAGGAGGGGAGGCTGTTCAAGCCGTTGGCCTTCACCAAGACCTTTGCGATGTTTTCCGCAGCCGCGCTTTCGGTTACGCTGGTGCCGCTCTTGATGGTCTATCTCATTCGAGGGCGGATCACGCCGATTGAGAAGAACCCGATTAACCGGGGGCTTATCCTGCTCTACATGCCTCTCGCCCGATTGGCCCTTCGATTTCGTATGTTTGTGATTATCGCTGCCATCGCATTGGTGGGGGCAACGATTCCGGTTTTTCTCCGACTGGGAACGGAGTTTATGCCGCCGTTGAATGAAGGCTCGATCCTCTATATGCCGACCGCCTTGCCCGGCATTTCCGTAACGAAGGCCACGCAGATTCTTCAGCAGCAAGATGCCCTGCTGGCGCAATTTCCGGAAGTGGAGAAGGTGTTCGGAAAAATTGGGCGGGCCGAGACGGCAACCGACTCCGCGCCCCTTTCAATGACGGAGACAACGATTACGCTCAAGCCAGAAGATCAGTGGCGGCCGGGGATGACCTGGGACAAACTGATTGCCGAGATGGACAAGACGGTACGATTTCCGGGGATGCCGAATATCTGGTGGATGCCGATTCAAACGCGCACGGAGATGCTGGCCACCGGGGTGCGGAGCGCGGTGGGGATTAAAATCTATGGACGCGACTTAGAGGAGATTGATCGTATCGGCCAAAACATTGAGGGGCTGCTGGCGGGTATGCCTGGAACGCGGAGCGCCTTTTCGGAGCGGGTCACCGGCGGCTATTATCTCGATTTTATTGTGAACCGTCATGAAGCCGCCCGCTATGGTCTAACCGTTGCCGAGGTGACGGAGATGATTGAGGCCGCAGTGGGCGGCGCCAATGTCACGATGACCGTGGAAGGCCGGGAGCGTTATCCGGTGAATGTTCGGTATGCCCGCGATCTGCGGGAGGATATTGACGCGTTAAAACGGGTGCTGGTTCCAACGCCGATGAATGCCCAGGTCCCGTTAGAGCAACTGGCCACAATGAAAGTGACGACGGGCCCGTCGATGATTAAAGATGAGAACGGTCTTTTGGCCGGCATTGTCTATGTGGATGTGGAGGGCCGAAATCTGGGGGGATATGTGGATGAGGCCAAACGGGTGATCGCGGAACATATCCGGCTGCCTTCGGGCTATTCCATCGGCTGGGCCGGGTCGTATCAATATCTCGTTCGCGCGCAGGAGCGGCTTCGGGTGGTGGTGCCTCTTACGATCCTGATCATGTTTGTGTTGATGTATATCAGCCTTCGGTCGATAGGCCGCTCCCTGTTGGTGATGCTCACCGTCCCCTTCTCACTGGTGGGGGGCGTTTTATTTTTGTCATTTCTCGGTTACAACATCAGTATCGCGGTCTGGGTCGGGCTGATTGCGTTAGCCGGTGTGGCCAGCGAGATCGGGGTGGTGATGATCGTCTATCTGGATGAGACATTGAAGCGTTATCGGGAGGAGGGGCGGATGAACAGCGATGACGACTTGATCGAGGCCGTTCTTGAAGGATCGGTGCGCCGGGTGCGTCCGATTGTGATGACGGCGGCAACCGACATTATTGGCTTGTCGCCGATCATGTGGAGTCACGGAACCGGTGCCGATCTGATGAAGCGAATTGCCGCGCCGATGATCGGCGGTATGGCGACGACGATGGTATTAGGGCTTTTTGTGATTCCAGCGATTTATCTCCTGTGGCAGGGGTGGGCGATGCGGCGAAATGAATTGTAGGCCTAGATTTGCGAACATTTATGAAATGGCCGCGTGCAATCCGAATCGACGAGCGGCTTCCTTAAGAGACCGGTCCAATGTCCAGAGCGTTGTTTTATTGAGGAGGGCTGCAACTAAAATTTGGACATCGACCCAGCCAATACCGCGAAGACCGTGCAAACGAATAAAGTCCATGATTTCTGCATCACGGACGACATCTACCATTGGCATTCATTGGCATTTGTCGGAGGTCATCCATAAGATGATCCGGCATGCCCGGCCCCAGCATCCGTTCGCCAATAATCCAGGGATGAACAACAACGTGGCGACTTTGTAAGAGATGGGCCAAGCGACCGTTCTGATTGCGGAAATAATCGGACCAGACACTTGTATCAACCAGGATCACTTGGACCGTCTTCGTGGAGCGGTTTTTAGCTTTGGCAAGCTTCCCCCCGAGGCAATCAAACGGTTATAAGCCGATTCCCGAATGAGGGCACGCAACGCCAATTCCACAAGGGCCGTCTTGGACGTTGTCTTTACCTCCGATTGCGCTTGAGTAAGGAGATGATCGTCAATATGAATCGTTGTCCGCATGATGTCACCTGCATATTATTCTCTATGTGATATATGCATATGTCAAGCCTCTGAAGAGCTATAAACATCAATCTCATCCAGAGGAAGCAAGCGTACGCACTGCTCGTTCAATGTTCTCGCCGACTGCGTCTATGGCAATATCCCGCTCATAATCCTTTTGCAGACCCAGCCACAAATCTGCTGACGTACCGAAGAACTTGGCTAATTGAAGTGCGGTATGTAAATAACGAAGTTTTCGATAGGCCACCTGTTGTATATTGTCAGGCCGCTTGTCGGATCGCTCCCGATGAAAGACCTTTTTTGTTTCTTTGTCCTTGAGCGTCTTTATCACATTGTCGGGTATAACGACTTGCGGTAAGTGTCAAGCGCTATTTACGATGTGTATCCGTACGGATTGCCGGCGGATGTTGTGGGCAGTGGGGCACCGTAAGAAAAAGAGGCCAGGCCTTACAAGCCGATATCAGCAGCTGGACGTGGGATCGCAGCCGTTGCTGCTGATCTTGCCGGTAGGTGCTGTTTGTCAGGATCATCTGTGTCTGCTGTCCTCATGGGGTACGGGTAAAAACAATGTCGCCGTAATAGGCGATTGCCTTCTCGCCGGTGTTGTCGGTGTCGGTCATAATTGCAACGCCGTTGACCCATGGCGGTTCCTCTCTAAAGGCCCTTTTGTAGTCTTCATAGAGGTTCCGTTCCTTCGTCATCCAAAGACCCAGACGATCACGACCGCTTTCCACCACAATCATTTTCACAAAGTCGGTATACGCATTATCAACGATCGTTTCCTTCGGGGCCTTATTATCCCAGATGTAGTTGATTGCCGCAATCGGAATATCGCCAAACAGGAGACGTCCGGCCTTGTATTTAATTTTCTTTCGGACGCTCACGTTATCCGGATTGTATTCAAACGTGATGTAAATCCGTGCGGGATAATCGTCCCCTGCTTTGGTCCGAACATCCCCCTTTTCAATAACGTTTGAAACTTTCCATCGCCATTTGATAATCGGGTACTCCTTGAGGTTTACCTTGATTGCACGCACAAGTCCCGAGGCACTGGCCTCGCTATGGGCACGCATAACCGTGATCTTCTCTTCTTTGATGACCTCGTATTGGGTATGGCGCGGGATTTTCGGAAAGGTCAGCGGTTTCCATCCGGGTGGAAGGCCGGTTCCTTCTTGTGCTTCTGAAAATGCGCCAACAGACAGGACCGGATCGTCCTCCGCCCGGCTCACCGATACGATGAAAAGCAGCATGAAGCCAATAAGCATCCGAAAATAAAAGGGCACCGTA
>CAZSME010000082.1:0-5985 GCA_964607665.1 uncultured Nitrospirota bacterium
TCCTATGAGGAGAACTACCAGGAGGGGCCATTTATTAAGGAGATGCCTCCACCTCGCGTTGTTTCCCCGCAAAAGAGCTTTCTGGGTTTTCCGGTCAACTCGCTTTTAGGTGTTCCCGCCGGGCCGCTTTTGAATGCAAATTGGATTCTTGCCTACGCCGCGTTGGGATTTGACCTCCTGGTTTACAAGACCGTTCGAACTGTTGCGACCCCCAGCCACAAAAACCCCAACTGCATCTTCCTTGACGTTTCCGGTACGCTTGAAGAAAACGATTTCGGAAAACGGTTAACGGCAACGACAACGGCCCCGTCTTCGCTGGAGGAGATTAGCATTACCAACTCGTTTGGCATGCCATCGCGCGATCCAAAAATCTGGCAGGAGGATATCCAGAAGGCCAAAAACGGAATAGGCAAGGGACAGGTGCTGATTGTCAGTGTGGTGGGGACGCCAAACGAGGGGACGGATCTCCCATCCGATTACGCCAAGGCGGCGCATCTTGCGGTGGAAGCTGGGGCCGGTATCATTGAGATCAATCTCTCCTGCCCCAACGTCGTTACCGGTGAAGGATCGGTTTATGCCGATCCGGTCTTCTCTTCAAAAATTTCCAAGGCGGTGAAACAGGCGATTGGCGCGGTTCCGTTAATTATCAAGATCGGTTATCTTCCCAACGATCGAACATTGGCCGAGATGGCCCGGACCAACGCGCCCTATATTGATGCGATTTCCGGCTTGAATACCCTGTCTTTTGAAGTGGTGGATAAAAACGGGGCGCCGGCCCTTCCCGGGCGGCTTCGATCCGGTGTCTGCGGCTCGGCCATCCGCGGCTGCTCGATGGCGCAGGCGGCCAAACTGGTCGCATTAAAACAAAAAGAGCGATACGACTTTTCGATTATCGGTGTCGGCGGGATTATGACGACGGATCATATTCGAGCCTTTCTCAACGTGGGCATCGATGCGGTGATGTCGGCCACCGGCGCGATGTGGAATCCGCATCTGGCCTATCGCTATTGGAAAGAGGGTCTGTGATGATAGAACGGTTACAAAAGGTTTTGGCGAACGCGGGGATCGCCTCGCGGCGTCGCGCCGAAGAGATGATGATGCAAGGCCGGGTCACCGTCAATGGCGAGGTCATCACCCAGCTTGGGGTGAAGGTGGACCCCTCTAAAAGCCATATTAAGGTGGATGGCAAGCGAATTCAAACCGAAAAAGACACGCTCTATGTTCTTTTGAACAAACCGAAGGGATATATCACGTCGGTCAGCGATCCGGAGGGACGTCCAACCGTGATGCAGCTTATTCCCAAGATCAAGGAACGGCTTTATCCGGTGGGCCGGTTGGATTATTACACGGAAGGGCTTCTTCTGTTGACCAATGATGGTCTGTTGGCCAATAAACTGATGCACCCTCGGTTTGGAGTCGAAAAAAAATATTTGGCCAAGGTAAAAGGGTGTCCGACCGAAGATCAGATAAAAAAAGTGGAACGGGGTGGAATCGCGCTGCCAGAAGGAAAAAGCGCGGACTGCCGGATTCGGTTGATACGTCAAGGGGACAAAAATTGCTGGCTCGAGATTATTTTACACGAAGGGAAAAAAAGGGAGGTGCGCCGCTTGATGGCAAAAATCGGCCATCCGGTGCTGAAGCTAAAACGGGTCGGGTATGCCCATCTCAAGCTGGGAACGCTTCCGATCGGCGCCCATCGTCTGCTTACAGCCGGTGAGATTGCGGGTCTTCAGAAGATCATCCTCCGCGATCCCCGGCCCCTTCCGGCGGCTCCTAGCCCTCGATCTCCTTTGGGCCTTCACCGTCTTCCCCCAACAGGGTCAAGAAAAAGGTAAGCCCCCATGACCAACGAATCAACGCGAGTTGTCGCACAGGCTTACGACAAGATGGGGGGCGGGTTTGATGACCTTGTCGATACCACGCCATTTCTGATCAACTGCACCCGGCTTTACAATCTCTGCTTAGAGAAATTTACGGAAAAAGGGGCGGCGCCGCTCGGTCGTGTGCTGGATGTGGGATGCGGCAGCGGTGTGCAATCCTTCTATCTTGGGCCTCACGCAACCGAAGTGGTCGGGATCGATCTTTCTGAAGAGCTGATTAAAATCGCGCAAAAACGTTGTCAGGGATATCAGAACGTTCGGTTCCACGTCGGCGATGCCTGTAACCTGCCCTTCCCCGATCAGAGCTTTGATTTCATTATTTCGTATGGCGATGTGCTGAGCCACATTGTAGAGGGGTACGAAAAGGCGGTCTCGGAAATGGCGCGGGTCGCGAAAGCCGGCGCGATCATCACGCTTGAAACCGATACCAAGTGGAACTTTGGGATTTTTTATCATCCCGTTGAGCTGATGGAGGCCCTTCGTACCCCCGGCATCGGTCATGCCACCCGTTACTGGGAAGGGATGCGGTTTAAGACATTTACCTATAAAGAGCTCACCGCGCTGCTATCAAAATATCAGTTGGAAATGATTTCCTGCCGGGGACACAACATCTTTGCTTCTCTGATTCCAGACCGATATCTTTTGGAAAAAGGGGAGCGTACGCTGCTGGGAAGGGTTGCCCTATGGCTCGGCCAGCTTGATTTAATGCTTTCGGGGACCTATCCGTTTAACCGGTTTGGATTTAACTTCGTGATTACAGCAAGAAAAATGGGGTAAGAGGCTAATGGCTTGGTGTGGAATATTGGACAGAACGTCTTTGGCCCCCTCTCCCCTTGGGGGAGAGGGAGGGGTGAGGGGTGGTTCGATCACGGCTTACGCCGATTTGATTCCCTTCTCCCGGTGATAGAGCAGTATCGCCTGACCGGAGCCGTTGATCATCTCTTCGGTAATCACGCACTCTCGGACCCCTTTCATCGACGGAAGATCATACATCAGTTCCAGCATCACCTCTTCCAAGATCGATCGAAGGCCACGGGCGCCCGTCTTCTGGGCGTATGCCTTTTTGGCAATCGCGGAAAGGGCGTTTTCGGTAAACTTGAGTTTGACCTTTTCCAGGGAAAACAGTTTTTCATACTGTTTGACTAACGCGTTTCTCGGCTCAGTTAAAATCCGCAGCAACGACGCCTCGCCCAGTTCCTCCAACGGGGCAATCACCGGAAGACGGCCGACAAATTCGGGAATAAGGCCATATTTGATGAGGTCTTCTCCTTGCACCTGCGAGAGGAGATATCCAAGTTTTCGATCGGCTTTTCCTTTGACCTGCGCGCCAAACCCCATTGTTTTTTTATGAAGCCGTTGCTCCACAATCGCGTCAAGTCCCACAAAGGCCCCGCCACAGATAAAAAGGATGTTCGTTGTATCGATTTGAATAAACTCCTGATGCGGGTGCTTGCGTCCCCCTTGCGGGGGAACATTCGCAACGGTGCCTTCAATCAGTTTCAGCAGGGCCTGCTGAACCCCTTCCCCCGAAACGTCCCGGGTAATCGACGCGGAATCGTTTTTCCGGGCAATCTTGTCGATCTCGTCAATATAAACAATACCCCGTTCCGCCTTTTCGGTATCGTACTCGGCCGCTTGCAGAAGTTTTAAGATGATGTTCTCCACATCTTCACCGACATAACCGGCTTCGGTAAGGGTTGTGGCATCGGCGATGGTGAACGGGACTTTAAGGATTCGGGCCAGTGTTTGCGCCATCAGGGTTTTACCGGCGCCGCTCGGGCCGACCATCAGGATATTCCCCTTCTCTAACTCGACGTCACTGTTCTGTGTGTTACTGGCGACCCGTTTGTAGTGATTGTGAACCGCGACCGAGAGGATTTTTTTGGAACGTTCCTGACCGATCACATACTCGTCTAAAACTGCTTTACTCTCCGCCGGCTTAGGGATTCCGCCCGACACCTCTCCGTTTTCTTCTTCCCACTCCTCCGCGATAATATCGTTACAGAGGTCAACACATTCATCACAAATATAAACCGATGGGCCGGCGATCAGCTTTTTTACTTCATCCCGGCTTTTCGCGCAAAAGGAGCAACAAAGCGGCATTGATGTTTTTTCTTGTTTTGGCATATCGCGTTTTCTCCCTAGGGGCCGTCTATTCTTTTTTCACGGGCGCTTTCTCGATCACCTCATCCACGACACCGTACGTCTTGGCTTCCTCACCCGACATGAAGTAATCCCGTTCCGTGTCGGTGCGGATTTTCTCAATGGTCTGTCCGGTATGTTTTGCAATAATCTCGTTCAAGCGTTCCCGGATTTTTAAAATCTCTCGGGCATGAATATCAATATCGGTTGCCTGTCCCTGGAACCCCCCCATCGGCTGGTGAATCATCACGCGGGTATTGGGAAGGGCAAACCGTTTTCCCCGAGCGCCCGCTCCCAAAAGAAGCGCCCCCATGCTGGCGGCCTGACCCAAACAAATGGTTGAAACCGGCGACTTGATATATTGCATGGTGTCATAAATGGCGAGTCCCGCGGTGACCATTCCCCCCGGCGAGTTGATATAAAGATTAATCTCTTTTTCCGGGTCTTCCGCCTCTAAAAACAGGAGCTGGGCAATGACCAAATTGGCCACATTGTCGTCAATCGGAAAACCCAGGAAAATAATCCGATCCTTTAATAACCGGGAATAGATATCATAGGCCCTCTCCCCGCGATTCGTTTGTTCAATCACCATCGGTATCAGCATGCCATCTCCTTCTTCTCTTCCATTCCTTATTTCACGGCTTCAAATTGGGCCTGCGAATAAACCCATTCCAGCGTTTTTTCTTCCTGGGTTACGCCCTTCATCCCCCTCAACGCGGCAGGGTCACGCATAATATCTCTCTTGCCCTTTTCAAAGGGGACCCCTATTCTCTGCGTGGTCTGTTTTATCGCCTCTTCCAATTCCTGATCCGATACCTCAATCTTCTCTTTTTCGGCAATGGCCATAAGAATGAGCGACCCCCTTACCCGATTCTCCGCGAGGGTCATTAACCCTTTTTGATGCTCCGGGGGCAACTCGACCTTCTGCCTGGCCTGTCGGAGTATCGACTGCAACTCCCGTTCCACCATGGGCTGCGGCACCTCAATCGGATGCAGCTCGATCAGTTTATTGAGCAGTACATTTTTTTGATCTTGTTTCTGGCGGGCCTTCTGGTTTACCTCCAGCGCCCCTTTTATCTTTTCTTTTAATTCCGCAAGGGAGGTCAGCCCTATATCTTTTGCGAACTCATCATCCAGCGCCGGCCGCTTTTTTGTTTTGATCTCTTTGATATCGATTTTGAAATGGGTTGTTTTTCCGGCGACTCCCTTTTCAGGATGCTCGTCCACCATATCGGCAATGACCCGATCTCCCTTTTTCTTGCCGATCAGTGCCGCTTCTATTTCCGGACGAACCGCCTTTGCGCCGATCTCAATCGAATAGCCCTCTCGCTTTGCGCCTTCCAGCGGTTTTCCGTCTCGCTCTCCGACAAAATCGATTATAACATAGTCGGACGAGGTGATAACATGATCGTCCGGAAGCGTTTCCAGATGTCCCTGTTGGTCCTGGAGAAGGGTCAGTTCTTTTTCCAGATCATCGTCGGTGACATGCACTTCCTTTTGGGACAACGTCAATCCGGTGTAGTTTGAGGGTCGGATTTCTGGCAGGATGTCAACGAGCGCGACAAAGGAAAGGGGTGTGTCTCGCAGCGCTCGTTCCCCTTTGTCAAAATCGATTTTTTGAATCGTGGGGGTATCGACCGGAGAGAGCTTGGTCTCTTTCATCGCCTTTTGGCAATACTCCGGAATCAGTTTTCGCAACAGTTCTTCCCGGAGGGTCTCCGCATATTTCTTTATCAGAAGGGATTGCGGGGCCTTCCCCGGGCGAAACCCCGGCATTCGGACATCTTTTTGAAGATGCTCCAGGAGATGATCAAACGTATGGGAGACCGTTTCCTGTGGGACCTCAACCTTGAGCGATTTCCGTACGGAACTGATATCTTCGACCGAAACATTCATTTTAGTCCTTCTTAAATTAACAGGGGGAGAAAATGATACGACAAACGATATTTGGATTCAAGTTAGA
>CAZSME010000083.1:0-1772 GCA_964607665.1 uncultured Nitrospirota bacterium
AAGCGGTTGAACGATATCTTCTTGTGACATAAGCCGATCTCCCTATTCACCATGCTTTTAGCAGGAACGGATGTTCGTTTACAATAGACAAGCAGCAACGGATTCCTTGACTTTATCTTCCCTGTTCTTTAGGATGGCGTCATCAACGGACCTGGAGAGGTTATTTATGTCATCGATACCCGGCCAGTATCTTCCGATCGCGGTTTTTATCGTGATTGCATTGGGGTTTGGCGTGGTTACGATTTTAGTCGGTTATCTGGTTCGGCCCCGTCGGCCCTATCGCGAGAAACTGTTCCCGTACGAAAGCGGGATGGATCCGATTACCGATCCGCGCCAGATGTTCCCGCTCCGGTATTATCTGATTGCGATGCTGTTTGTGATCTTTGATATCGAGGTGGTCTTTATCTATCCCTGGGCGGTCAGCTTTAATAAGCTGGGGCTTTTTGCGTTGATTGAAATGGTTATCTTCATTGGCATCTTGCTGGTGGGCTATTTTTATGCGTGGAAGAAAGGGGCTTTGGAATGGGACTGATCGATCATTCGTTTGAGACAAATATCGTGACGACGTCGCTGGATACGGTCGTCAACTGGGCACGGAAATCGGCCCTGTGGCCGATGACGTTTGGACTGGCCTGTTGCGCGATTGAAATGATTGCTGTTGTTTCTTCACGTTATGACCTTGATCGATTTGGCGCCGGCGTCTTTCGGGCCTCCCCCAGGCAGTCGGACCTGATGATTGTGGCTGGAACCGTTTGCCGCAAGATGGCACCGGTCATTCGCAGAATCTACGATCAAATGCCGGAACCGCGTTACGTTATCTCGATGGGCTCCTGTGCGACCTCCGGAAATATCTACAACAGTTACAGCGTGGTTCAAGGGGTCGATCGCTTTGTGCCGGTGGATATCTATATTCCGGGCTGCCCGCCTCGTCCTGAGGCCCTTTTGGCCGGTATCCTGCGGCTTCAAGAAAAAATCATGAAAGAAAAAGTGTTTGTGGCCTAGGCGGCCCGGCCGCCTGCGAACTTGCCGCTCCCGCTGGTCGCGGTAGGTGATAAAGCTCCTATATTACGATGTCTCCCATTATTATAAAAATTGAAACGGAAATAGCAGATGCCATCGTCTCTCATAAAGAGGCGTTGGGCGAGTTGACCCTCTCGGTGCGGCGTGAGAGAGTTCATGCCGTCTTGAAATTGCTTCATGATGATCCGGAGCTTGATTTTGACCATATTACCGATGTCACCGCAGTCGACTTTCCGAACGAAGAACCCCGCTTTGAAGTGGTTTATCACCTCTACTCCATTGGAAAAAATCATCGGGTGCGTGTGAAGGCCCGCGTTCCCGAAGACGACTGCACTGTTGATTCAGCCACGGATATCTGGCAGGGGACGAATTTCTTAGAACGGGAGGTTTATGATATGTATGGCGTCGTGTTTAACAACCATCCTGATTTAAGACGTATCCTAATGACGGAAGATTACGATGAGGGGTATCCGTTGCGAAAAGACTTTCCGGTCGAGGGACGCGGATGGCGTGACACGTTTGAGTTTCTCGAGAAAAAGGATTAATGGAAAAAGAAGATAAAATATTAGTGGTGGGAGCGAAGCAACCCAGCGCGCAAAGCGCGCGAGGGGTCGCTGGACCCCCGGGGGAGGCGACGCAAGCCCTCGCAGAGCACGTTGCTCCTGTAATAGACCATTACGGCGATGATGTAGAGGATGCCCCGGTCAAACGGCATCGGCGTATTGAGGATATGCTCCTCAATATGGGGCCGC
>CAZSME010000083.1:1872-5915 GCA_964607665.1 uncultured Nitrospirota bacterium
GCCCCGGTCAAACGGCATCGGCGTATTGAGGATATGCTCCTCAATATGGGGCCGCAACATCCGTCGACCCACGGCGTGCTTCGAATTGTTCTGGAACTGGAAGGGGAGACGATCGTCAAGGCGATCCCGCACTTGGGCTATCTTCATCGCGGGGTCGAGAAGCTTTGTGAAGATGCAACCTATACCCAGATCATCCCGTTGACCGATCGGTTGGACTATGTCTGCGCGATGACCAATAATTACGCCTTTATTCGCCCCGTGGAAAAGCTGCTTCAGATTCAGATTCCGGAACGGGCCGAATATATCCGCACGATCGTTTCAGAAATGCAGCGATTGGCGGGGCATCTGTTTTGGCTCGGCACGCAAGCGCTCGATATTGGCGCGATGACCGTATTCTTCTACACCTTCCGGGAGCGGGAGGTGCTGCTGGATCTCTTTGAGATGCTCTGCGGCGCGCGGCTTACGTTGAGTTATTTCCGGATCGGTGGTGTGGATCGGGAGATGACCCCGGAGATTGTGGACCGCCTCTACAAGTTTTTGGGGACGTTTCCGGAGAAAATCGATGAGTACAACACCCTGTTGGAGACCAATCGCATCTGGTTGGCTCGGACGAAGGGGGTGGCCATTATCTCCGCGAAAGACGCGGTGAATTTTGGACTCACCGGCCCGACGCTTCGTGGCTCCGGTGTGAATTATGATGTGCGAAAGGCCGACCCGTATGGGGTGTACGATAAGGTCGAGTGGGAAGTCCCGTTGGGTAAAAACGGGGACACCTATGATCGTTATTGGATTCGGGTAGAAGAGATGCGCCAAAGCGCGAAGAT
Source organism: uncultured Nitrospirota bacterium (assembly GCA_964607665.1). Taxonomy (GTDB): domain Bacteria; phylum Nitrospirota; class Nitrospiria; order SBBL01; family SBBA01; genus CAZSME01. Next base: position 2,697 of record CAZSME010000083.1, read on the forward strand.
TATTAAGCAATGTCTCGATCAGATGCCCAAAGGGCCGATCATGGCCGATCTTCCGATGATTGCCTATCCGCCGCGCGATAAGGTGATGGCCGATATGGAAAGCCTCATCCATCACTTTATGATTGCAACGCGCGGGTTTGAGGTTCCAGAGGGAGAGGTGTACGCGTCGATTGAGGCCCCGAAAGGGGAGCTGGGTTACTATATTGTGAGTAAGGGCGGAAACAAGCCATACCGATGTCGGATTCGTCCCCCCTCGTTTATTAACCTGGGGGCGTTTGATCATATGGCACGCGGCTATATGATTGCCGATATCGTTACCATTTTTGGAACGTACGACATTGTAATGGGAGAATGTGATAGATAACCTCTCTAAAGTGCCCTCTCCCCTTGGGGGAGAGGGTTAGGGTGAGGGGAACGGACTGCTTACTTAAATGAAACTACGTGTTTTATCAGAAAAAGCTAAAGCAACCATCGAAGCCGAATTTCCGAAATATCCGGATAAACGCTCGGTCTTGTTGCCGGCCCTTTGGATTGCGCAGGGGGAGCTGGGCTATCTCTCTGAAGAGGCAATGATCGATGTTGCAGGACTGCTCGACCTTACTCCGGTTCAGGTTTACGATGTCGCTACGTTTTATTATATGTACCATTTGAAACCGGTCGGGAAGTTTCATATCCAAATCTGTAAGACATTATCGTGTGCGCTGGTTGGGGCGAGTTCCATTATCGGACATATCACAAAAGAACTGGAAATCGCTGTGGGAGAGACCACGCCGGACGGCCTTTTTTCGATCAAGTTGGTGGAATGTCTTGCGGCGTGCGGGAGCGGCCCGATGATGCAGATTAACGAAGATTATTATGAGCAGCTGACCGAGCAGAAGGTAACCCAGATACTGGATGACTTAAAAAAGACAGGAAAATCTTCTTTGGCCACCGGACGATTTAAATTGCCGATGGCAGTTTGATGTTGGAAACCCCTGTTTATTCTTCCCCTTCAAGGGGAGGCGGGCAGAGGTGGGTTGTAGAAATACCCTATCCACCATAACTTTGTCGGAGTCCTCCGTTAATGAAAAATTGCTTTCCAGATAGCATTATAAAAACAGATTATCCAGAAACCAACTCATTCCTATAGGCATAAAATCAAGGATATGATCCATGCCGATTATTTCCATGTTCTATGGGATCATAGTACGGATGTATCATTTTGATAATGACAGGCACAAAGCGCCACACTTTCATGTACAATATGGAAGCCAGTCAGCGGTATTGCGAATTCCAGACGGTAAGATTTTAGAAGGAAAACTCAAGGTCAACAAATTGAAACTGGTTCAGGCCTGGGTGGAGATTCATCGTGAAGAGTTAATGGCCGATTGGACATTGGCCGTAGAAGGGCAAAAGGTTTTTAAAATTCAACCGTTGAGGTAAGCATGATACCGACCATCGATCGTGTTGAGGTAAAAGATAATTATTGCTTGGAAGTCCGGTTTCGACGTCCATCGGATACCAAGATTGTTGATCTGAAACCGTACCTCGATAAAGGTATTTTTAAGGAACTCCAGGATGAAAATTATTTTCGAAAAGTAAGAGTCATTTTTGGCGGTATCGAATGGCCACATAAACAGGATTTAAGTGCTGAAACGCTGTATGCCCGTGGTCATAGCATAAAAAGGCCAACCCAGCGCTGAACACGGATGCTCAAGGCACACACGCCAGTTATTAATATGCGAGAAACATCGATCCCTTGCTATTTAAAAGGGCATGAATTTCTGTTTTGCACAAAACTCAAACTATGTTACAATCCGCCCGTTTGAAGGGCGGAGTAGATAATAAAGTCGGTGATTACGCCCGACTGCGGTAGTCAATGCCCCCCCCCTCCTTAATCAAGGAGGGGAGTGAAGAGAGAGATATTTTATGCCGACATACGAGAAGATTTTATTAAAAAACATGGAGCAGCCGGGGTATACCGGATCGCTTGAAGACTACCGCAAGACGGGCGGATACAAAGCGCTCGAAAAGGTTCTCAAGGGGATCACTCCTGCGGAGGTGATTGAGACGATCAAAAAATCGGGGCTTCGGGGTCGAGGCGGCGCCGGATTCCCAACGGGAACAAAATGGAGCTTTATCCCCAAAGATCATCCGGGGCCTAAATATCTTTGCTGCAATGCGGACGAATCGGAGCCGGGCACATTCAAAGATCGGCAGTTGATCGAGAACGATCCTCATCAAATGCTGGAGGGAATTGCCATTGCCTGCTATGCCATCGGGGCGCAGACGGCCTATGTCTATATTCGGGGCGAGTTTTTCCTGGGGGCTAAAATTATTGAACAGGCCATTGCCGAGGCCTATCGAGCCAGTCTCCTGGGAAAAAAGATTCTGGGTAGCGATCTTAATCTGAATGTTTCCGTGCATCGTGGCGCGGGGGCGTACATTTGCGGTGAAGAAACGGCGTTGCTGGAATCGATTGAAGGAAAGCGCGGAAAGCCGCGCACAAAGCCGCCTTTCCCCGCAACCCATGGCCTGTATCAAAAACCGACGGTGGTCAATAATGTAGAGACATTGGCCAACGTGCCACACATTATTAACCGTGGTCCAGAGTGGTTTGCGTCGATCGGCACCCCGAAAAGCACCGGTACCCGAATCTTTTCGGTGAGCGGACCGGTGAAGCGGCCCGGTAATTACGAAGTGCCGTTAGGGATTACCTTTCGAGAGATGATTTACGAACATGCCGGCGGCATGCGTGGCGAGAAGAAATTAAAGGCGATTATTCCGGGCGGCGCATCGGCCTCCTTTTTCACGCCGGAACATCTGGATGTGAAGATGGATTTTGAATCGGTCGCTGCGGCCGGTTCGATGTTGGGCTCCGGCGGCGTGACGGTAATGGATGAAGATACCTGTATGGTCTGGGCCGCGATGAACCTGCTGGAGTTTTTTCATCATGAATCGTGTGGAAAGTGCACCCCCTGCCGGGAAGGATCGGCATGGCTTTTACAGATCTTAAAACGGATTGAAACCGGAGAGGGGAGACGGGCCGATTTGGAGCAATTGGAACTATTATCGGGTCGCATAGCCGGGATGACTGTTTGCGCTTTTGGCGATGCCGAGGTCGCGCCGATTTTGTCCACATTAAAGCATTTCCGAGCCGAATACGAGGCGCACATTGAAGAGAAGCGCTGTCCCTTCCGTCCCAACACCGTCCTGGCCATGGCGCACTAAATGGGATTG
>CAZSME010000084.1:0-5842 GCA_964607665.1 uncultured Nitrospirota bacterium
CTTACGAAATCTCTTCGTCCGGTTGAAGCCGTTTGATCTCTTTTTTTATTTCGATTTCTGCCAGCGGGGGCACGGTTTGCCACACCACCTCTTCTACAATGGGCTTTAATATCTCCTTGGAAAGCGTTGTTTCGACCATCGCGGGGACAACCTCCCACGCAACCCTTTCCACCACCTCCAGAACCGTTTTTCGGATCTCCTCCTCCACGTTCTCGGGATCAATCACAATGGCGGATTGGATGGCTTCCGCACGATCGTCCATGCGGGAAGAAAGTCGTACAGCGGTCTCTTCCACTGCACGATCAGGCAGTACCGTCGCCATCGCGCTTGAAGGCGCCTCTTCCACGGGATACCGTTTTCTGACCTCCTCCGATAAGGCAACGGGATCAATCGGTTTCGCAAGCATGGCTTGAAACCCGGCCGATTGCAACTCGGTGGGAGGCAGATTGTCCGGATCGGTCAGGAGAATAATGGGTGTCTTAGCAAGGTCGGCTCTCTTTCGAATCTTTTTTAGAAAATCCAAAAGAGCGATCCCTTCCAGATGGGAATCGACCAGGATCAATCCGGGTTTTTTTTTGAAGGCGATATCCAATCCGGAAAGCCCTTCCCTTGCGGGCATCACGGTAAATGGACTGCGGGAGGAATCACCGCGAAGCGTCGCCTCCACCTGTTCTAAAACGGCAGGGTTTTGATCAACAAGCAAAACCTCCATTGCTGTTCTCCCTCCTTGTTTGCCCCTCTTCCGACGCTAGCACACGGGTATCGGGTTGTCAATAAAATAGCCTATCTTTTCTTATTTCCTTGTAAAAACGGGGGGTGGGCAAGATAGGCTATCCCCAAGAATAGCGATTAAAAAGGAATGGGCGCGGATTATCGGTCTTGGAACTTGGGTTGTCTCTTTTCGATGAAGGCGGCAAGTCCCTCCTTCATGTCGTGCGTCTCACAAAGGGTTCCAAAAATCTCGGCCTCTAAAGAAAGTCCGGCCGAAAGCTGGTCGGCCGATTCTTCCAAAACCGCCTTCATTACCGAAGCAATCGCAACGCCCCCTTTCATCGCAATCTTTTTTGCCAGGCCCTGTGCTTCCTTCAACACCTCGGTTTCCGGAACCACTCGGTTCACCAGACCAATCGACCTGGCTTCCTCCGCACCGATCATATCGCCGGTTAAAATCAACTCCATCGCCTTGGCCCGGCCCACCAAACGCGGAAGACGCTGTGTCCCTCCGAACCCGGGCATAATCCCCAGGCCAATCTCCGGCAGTCCCAGCCGGGAGCGATCCCCTGCAATACGGATATGACAGGCCAGGGCAAGCTCCAATCCTCCGCCCAAACAAAAACCGTTCACGGCCGCAATAATCGGCTTCGGCATCCATTCCAGTTTATTAAGCACCAGATGGCCCCGCTTGGACGCCGCCTCGCCTTCACGGGCAGAAGATAAGGCCGCAATCTCTTTAACGTCCGCACCGGCAACAAAGAGAGCGCCGTTGCCTGTTAAGACCATCGCCTTGATCGCCGGATCGTTTCCTAACGCATCGATAACCTCTTCCAACTCCGCCATCACAACCGATGTCAAAAGATTTTTGGGCGGATTGTTAATGATTATCGTCGCGACATGACCATCCACCTGACCCGTTACCAGTTGACCCACGCTCCATCCCCTTTCAGTAGTTGAAAAACCCCTTGCCCGTTTTTTTGCCTAAGTAGTTCGCATCGACCATTCGTTTTAAGAGCGGCGCCGGCCAAAACCGATCCCCCAATGCACCGGTCAATTGCTTCAGTTGCGACAAAACGGTGTCCACCCCAATCTGATCGGCATAGTGTAACGGCCCGCCTTTGTCTTGAGGGAAACCGGTCCCGGCCATCATCGCGATATCAATATCGTTTGCCGAGGCGACCCCCTCTTGAAGGGCAATGACCGCTTCATTGACCATTGCCATTGTAAGGCGCTCAACGGAGAACGGGGTCGCCGGGCCTCCAACCTGAATTTTTGAAATAATCGATTGGAGTCCCTCCCCCCCGGCCGGTTTTTCTTCGGTGTAATCATAAAACCCAGCACCACTTTTCGTTCCCATTCGACCGGCCTGATACAACGCATGGAGCATCGGTGCCGGTTTCATCCGGGGGCCGTAGGCATCATAAAGAATATCGGCAACCTTCGCGGAGACATCAATCCCGATTGTATCGAGCAGCGTAAACGGGCCCATCGGCATTCCAAATGCGACCATCGCCTCATCAATCGCCTTGGCCGACGCGGCATTTTCCTGCAATGCCATGGCCGCTTCATTAAGATAGGGCATCAGGAGACGATTCACCAAAAAGCCCGCGCATTCCTGGACACGAATGGGAATTTTTCGAACCGACTCTGAAAACATCAGGATATCGTCAATCGTTTCTCGTGATGTAGCCAGACCCGGAATCACCTCGACCAATTTCATCGCGGGGGCCGGGTTAAAAAAATGGAGGCCGATCACCTTCTCGGGCCGCTTCGTTGGGGCCGCAATCGCGGAGATCGGCAAGGATGAAGTATTGCTTGCCAGAATCGTCGTCTCCGGACAAACCGATTCCAGTTCGCAAAAGAGCTTCTGCTTAACCGACATATCCTCAAAGACCGCTTCGATCACCAGATCAACATCGGAAAAGCCGGAATAGTCGGTCGCGCCGGTTGCCAACGCCATCTTTTGATCCATCTCGTTTGCCGTCATCTTCCCTTTATCGACGCGTCCCTGATAGATTTTACGGATTGTTGCAAGGCCGCGATCCACAAACTCCGGCTTCACATCTTTTAATATTACTGGGATCCCGGCGTAGGTAATCACCTGTGCAATCCCCGCCCCCATTGCGCCTGCGCCCATCACTGCAACCTTATAGATATACATATCACTTCCTCTCCAGCACCATGGCTGCGCCAATGCCGCCGCCAACACAAAGCGAGGCGACACCCAGTGAGAGATTGCGCCGTTTCATTTCCTTCAAAAGCGTGATCACAAGGCGGGTTCCGCTCATCCCCACCGGATGCCCCAGCGCGATCGCGCCGCCGTTGACATTGACCTTCTCACGCGAGAGGTTTAACTCCCGCTCGACGGCCAGATATTGCGCGGCAAAAGGCTCATTGATCTCAAAGAGTTGAACGTCGGACAATGCCACACCGGCCTTCGAAAGGGCCTTGGGGATTGCCCGTGCTGGTCCCAACCCCATCCGTTTTGGGTCGAGTCCGACCGAGACATACGAACGGACATACCCCAGCGGCTCTTTTCCCAAGGCCTTTGCTTTTTCTTTTGACATAATCAGCAGGGCCGCCGCGCCGTCCGAAATCGGACAGGCGTTCCCCGGCGTAACCGTGCCGCCTTCTTTGAAGGTTGTGGGATAAAGGGCAAGCATCGGTTCGGTCAAGGCCACATTCGGACCTTCATCTTGCGCAAACGGCTCCGGCGTCACCGGCTTTCCCGCAACCGTCTTCGGAATCGGGATCGGAACAATCTCATCTTTGAATTTCCCCTCGCGTGTTGCCCGAAACGCCTTCTTATGGCTTTCCACGGCATACTTATCCTGTTCCGCGCGTGTGATTTTAAATTCTTCCGCAAGGGTTTCGGCCGTATATCCCATAATTTGCCCGCAGAAACCATCGGTTAAGCCTTCCCAGATCGAGTCGATCATCGTGCTGTGGCGAAGCCGATGACCAAACCGCATATCGCGCGAAATGTACGGGGCCAACGACATATTCTCCACACCCCCTGCGATTTGAATGTCGGCATCCCCCGAATAGATATTCTGGCAGGCAGAAATCACCGCTTGCAGGCCGGAGGCGCAATTTCGAGCGACGGTATAGGCCGGCGTCTCGATTGGCAGCCCCGACATCAACGCGATCACGCGGGAGATATTGGTCGCATCGCTATATTGCCCCACGCAGCCAAAGATCACCTCTTCTATTTGCGCGGGGTCAATGCCGGTTCGTTGAATCAGCTCCCGCACAATATGGCTTCCCATCTTCTGGTTGGTCACCTCTTTCAAGGCCCCCCCCAGATTTCCAATCGGGGTCCGAACCCCGTCAATGATAACGACTTCTTCCTTCATTTTTGTTTCGCCCGCTCCTCTTCTATTAAAACGCGACGCAGGACCTTTCCAATAATCGTTTTGGGAAGGGAGGGCCTAAACTCCATTTCCTGTGGCACTTTGAACTTGGCCAGCTCTTTTTTACAAAAATCCACAATCTCTGCCTCCGTTGCGGACACCCCTTCTTTCAGAACAATATAGGCCTTAATCTTCTCGCCGGCAAACCGATCGGACAGGGGAAGCCCCACAACCACAGCGTCTAAAATCTTTGGGTGCCGGAACAACACCTCTTCGACCTCACGTGGATAGACATTCTCTCCCAGCGTTTTAATCATATCTTTTTTGCGATCGACAATGAAGAAAAAACCTTCCTCATCTCTTTTGGCCATATCGCCGGTATAAAGCCAACCGTCTTTGATCATCTCGTCGGTCTCGTTTGGCTTGTTCCAGTACCCCGGCATCACTTGTGGCCCGGCAACAATCAGCTCCCCAACTTCTCCAACCGCCAACTCTTTTTTCCCCGTTTCGATATCCACAATTTTCGCATCGGTGTTGGGCAACGGCAAACCGATACTCCCTTCTTTTCGTTTTCCGAAGATCAGATTGGCATGGGTCACCGGGGAGGCCTCTGATAGCCCATATCCTTCAACCAGTTTTCCACCGGTAAGCGCTTCAAACTTTCTTTGCACCTCCGTGTGAAGCGGCCCCGCGCCCGAAATACAGACGCGAATCGAGGAAAGATCAAACTTCTTTACATTCGGAAAATTATTGATCGCGACATACATCGCCTGCACCCCCATAAAGATCGTCGCGTGCGACTTTTGGATCGCTTTGAGCACATCGGCTGTCGCAAAGCGGGGCAGCAAGACCAGTTTCGCGCCTAAAAAGATCGCCAGATTCATACAGGACGACATCCCATAAACATGAAAAAACGGGATCACGGCCAGAAAAATCTCCTCCCCCGGCCGTAAGCTGGGCATCCAGGCGCCACATTGCAGTGTGTTTGTCACCAAGTTGTGATGGGTGAGCATCACCCCTTTTGGTGTGCCAGTCGTTCCGCCGGTATATTGCAACAATGCCAGATCGGAGGCCGAAACGTTTACAGACGGTGCGGTGGTCGATTCAGCCTTCATCAGGGCATTCATATTATATAAATGAGGACAGGTGGGGGGCGTGATCCATTGGCCTTCTCTTTTAGCCTTGATCGGATAAAGAACGGAAAGGAGCCAGGGCAGGGCATCACGAACCGAGGTCAAAATAATATGCTTCAAAACCGTTTCGCCAAAAACCGATTCAATGCGCGGATAGAAAAGGTCGAGCGCCACAATTGTTTTCGCACTGGAGTCGTTCAGTTGCACCTTTAACTCCCGTTCCACATAGAGGGGATTCGTCATCACAACAACCGCACCGATTTTTAATATGCCATAATAGGCAATCACGCACTGAGGCATATTGGGAAGCATCACCGCCACGCGATCCCCCTTTCTCACCCCAAGCCTTAATAGTGCGTTTGCGAATTGATTGACCTGATTGTTCAGTGCCGAGTAGGTGGTCTCTTTTCCATAAAACTGGGTTGCTGTTTTATCGGGATAAAGACGGCTGGCATCGGTCAGAAATTGAAAGAGGGGAGTCGTGGGGAGGGGAATGTCCGCCGGAACCCCTTTGTCATACCCATTTACCCACGGTCGATCCATTTTAACTTCCTCCGAATTGAATGCGGTTGTATCCGTCACCCTAATGCGAATTGGATGGGGAAGATGAAATCTATCGGATTGCAAAATGGAAGTCAATGC
>CAZSME010000085.1:0-2777 GCA_964607665.1 uncultured Nitrospirota bacterium
CCGGCTCTCCGACCAGTTCCAGGTCCACCCAACCGGTTTTTTCCGTTACATCGGCCTTTCGAATGTTGGTAATCAGTTTGTATTCCTGGCCGATCTGATAAATAACCGGCTCTTTGATTTTGTCTTCTGGAAAACTAATATGTACTTTTAACTTAGCCAATTCTTCCTCCTTGTGGCAACGGCCACTCCGAACGAACCGGCCCCGTTGGGGCCGGTGATCCCACTGTTATTAACCGTCTCATTATAGAGACATCTTTAAAAGTCGCTGGATTTCGGCTTAAACATTGCCGGAATGACGGCGTTGTGTTGCACTCGATTCATCTTTTCAGGCGGCCCAACGGGCCGACTTTGTTCGCCCGCCGCCGTCGCGGCGCCGCCGGCGATGGCGGGGACGATGGAGACTTCGTCTCCGCTTTTGATTGTTGATGCCACCCCCTTTTGAAATCGGATATCCTCTTCGTTGATATAGATATTAATGAAGCGGCGCACCTCCCCCCGCTCGTCGCAGATGCGATCTTTAAGGCCCGGATAGGCCGTCTCCAACGCGTTGATTAAGGTTGTAATATCTTCCGCGACAACAGCGACTTCTCCTAATCCGCCAGTGAGTTTTCGAAGCGGTGTTGGAATTCGGACTTTAATCATTGGCATGAACCTCCTGATGATTCCTGTTTATTTTTTGCGATATTGAGGGCCTCTTGAAAACTGCCCAGGCTGGGCTTGATATGCCAGGGGGCAGGCAGATGGGGCGAAACCGCTTCCTGTGTTTTCAATCCATTTCCGGTGATGTAGGCAACCACAACATCGTCCCGATGAAACCGACCTTGCTGAGTCAGTTTTTTTAAGACCGCAACGGTTACGCCCGCTGCAGTTTCTCCAAAAATCCCCTCTGTTTCCGCGAGCAACATCATTCCTTCCACAATCTCGGCATCGGTAACGTGCGCGATTGTTCCATCGGTTTCGCGCGCCGTTTTCAACGCGTAGAAACCGTCGGCGGGGTTGCCGATGGCCAGCGACTTTGCGATCGTTTTGGGTTTGACCGGCCGAATAAAGGCGCGGTCTTCCTGAAAGGCTGCGGCCACCGGCGAGCAGCCCTCCGCCTGTGCCCCATGAATTTTTGTTGTCACCTTGCCGATTAAATCCATCTGCTCAAACTCACAAAGCCCTTTATAGATTTTCGTGAGAAGCGACCCGGAGGCGATCGGGACAACGACATGATCCGGGGCCTTCCATCCCAGCTGCTCCACGGTTTCGTAGGCCAGCGTTTTGGACCCCTCCGAGTAGTAGGGGCGGACACTGATATTCACAAAGGCCCACGGGAACTCGCCGGCAATTTCGCTGCAGAGACGATTGACGTCGTCGTAGTTGCCCTCCACCGCGACCACCGTCGGTTTGTAAATGAGATTGCCCAAAATCTTAGAGGCTTCCAGATCGGCCGGGATGAAGACAAAGCAGGAGAGGTTCGCCGCGGCGGCATGGGCCGATACGGAATTGGCCAGATTTCCGGTTGACGCACAGGCGACGGTATCAAACCCCAGCTCTTTGGCGCGCGTTAAGGCCACGGCGACGACCCGATCTTTAAACGAAAGGGTGGGACAGTTAACCGTATCATTTTTCAGATAGCACTGATTTAGCCCCAGTGCGGCGCCGAGGTTTTTAGCATGAACAAGCGGGGTAAGGCCCGCGTTGAGGCCCACCGTCGGTTCTCCTTCAATCGGCAACAGGTCCTGATAACGCCAGAGCGACTTGGGGCCCTGTTCGATCTTTTGCCGTGAGATATTTTTTTTGATCCAATCGTAATTGTAGACCACTTCCAGCGGGCCAAAGCAGTATTCGCAAACATGCAACGCGGCGGTCGGATAGACCTTCGCGCACTCCTTACATTGCAGCCCTTTCATTTTTGTCATGATATGGCTCCAACGCCTCCCACTTTCAGTTCACAGGCGGGGGCCTCTTCGAATACGACCGTATGAATCGTTGGGTGATCGCCGCAAAGGGGACAGTTTGGGTTTTTACGAATTGGGACTTCTCGAAACTCGGTATGGCGTCCATCATATTTTAATATCCGGTTGGTCAACGGGGTTCCGATCCCGAGGATCAGTTTGAGCGCTTCGGTTCCCTGCAACGTGCCGATAATCCCCGCGAGTGCGCCGAGGACACCGGCCTCCTGACAGGAGGGAACCACACCGGGCGGCGGGGGGGCGTTGAAAATACAGCGGTAACAGGCCGTGGTTCCGGGCAAGACCGTCATCAGTTGGCCTTCAAATCGAAGAATCCCGCCATGGACCAACGGCTTTTTTGAAAAAAAGGCGGCATCGTTGATTAAAAATTTTGCCGGAAAGCTGTCGGTGCCGTCCAGAATAATATCAAACCGGCTGAAAAGGTCAATTGCATTTTCCGCTGTTAAACTTTCTTGAAACGGCAATACCTTCACGTCGGGGTTCAATGCCGAGATTTTCTCTTGCGCGGAGAGGACCTTACTGTGTCCGACATTGTGGGTGTGATGGATCACCTGTCGTTGCAGATTGGAAAGATCAACCACGTCGCCGTCGATGATTCCGATGGTTCCCACGCCAGCCGCGGCAAGATAAAGGGCGATGGGAGAGCCCAATCCCCCCGCGCCAACGATGAAGACGCGCGCTTCGCCCAGTTTTCTTTGTCCTTTTCCTCCGACTTCGGGCAGGAGGATGTGGCGACTGTATCGAATCTGTTGTTCTTCGGTAAGGGGCATTTTAATTTACGATTTAAGATTTACGATGCCTGACTTTAAATCTTAAATC
>CAZSME010000085.1:2877-5830 GCA_964607665.1 uncultured Nitrospirota bacterium
TAAATCTTAAATCTTAAATTGTTCGTATTCGCGGGCTAGATATTGAAATACTTCTCAATGCTTATATAGCGTTCTCCGGTATCGGGCAGAACCGTGACCACATTTTTGCCGGGGCCGAGTTCCCGCGCAATCTGACGCGCGGCAAGGGCATTTGCCCCGGAAGAGATGCCGACCAAAAGTCCTTCCTGTCGGGCCAGTTGTTTTGCGGTTTTGTAGGCGTCGTCATCGGCGACCGTGATGACGCGATCAATAAGAGTTCGGTTCAACACCTTTGGAACAAACCCCGCGCCAATCCCCTGTATTTTATGAGGCCCGGGTTCCCCACCCGATAAAACCGGCGAGGCCTCCGGCTCCACTGCGACAATCAGTGTTCTCGGATTGCGCGCCTTTAAGACCTCTCCGACGCCGGTAATCGTTCCTCCGGTACCCACGCCTACAACGAAGGCATCGATTTTTCCGTCTAACGCGGCAACAATTTCAGGCCCGGTGGTTTTTCGATGCACCTCCGGATTGGCCGGATTTCCAAACTGGTCGAGCATGAAGTAGGTTGGGTTTTGTTCGCAAAGTGATTCGGCCTCTTTAACCGCGCCGCGCATCCCTTCCCATGCCGGTGTGAGAACCAGTTGCGCCCCGTAAGAAGAAAGGAGCGAGGCCCGTTCCATGCTCATCGATTCGGGCATCACCAGGATCAGTTTATAGCCACGCACCGCAGAGATCAACGCCAGACCGATGCCGGTATTGCCCGATGTCGGTTCCACCAGTGTTGTCTTCGGGCTGATTTTGCCGTCTCGTTCCGCGGCGTTGATCATTGAGAGGCAAATCCGGTCTTTCACTGATCCGCCGGGATTGAAAAACTCCACCTTCGCATAAAGCGATGCCGCTGTATCGGACGAAAACCGTTTTAGCAAGACCAACGGGGTATTACCGATTCCCTGTGTGATATTATGCAAAGGATTCATTAATTTATTAACCGTCTCATTTTCGAAACACCTTTAAAAGTCACTGGATTCCGGATTAAAGATTTCCGGAATGACGGCGTTGTGTTGCACTCAATTTTTTTCAGGCGGCCCAGCGAGGCCGACTTCGTTCGCTGGCGGCCGTGCCGCCCCCCCCGCCCATGAAATAGAGGAATTCAATCTGATCCCCGTCTTTTAGGGTTGTTTCCGCATAGTTTTTTCGAGGAATCATCGTTGAATTGAGTTCAACGCTTACCATTTGCGGCTCGATATTTTTTGCTTTCAGTAAGTCGAGCAAGGTGATCTCGGAGCGTGCTTCTTCTTTACCGTTAATCTTGATATTCATGGCTTGGGACGCTTTTACGAGGGGACAATTTCCCCCGGATGAATCTATCAAATCGCCATTTTGATTGTCAATGAAAAGGGGGGCGGCCAAATCCCGCGAGAGGGTTTCAACTCAATTGTATCGGTAGGCATCCTTACGATGGCGAACGCGGCTAATCTCCACGCGAGACTCTTTTTCGAGGACGTTGTAGATCATCCGGTAATCTCCCATCCGGATTCGATAGGTATGCTCACTCCCGCTTAACTTCCTGGCCCCATGCGGGAAGGGATCCGATGCCAGAGCATGCACCATCCCAATTATTCGTTGAACAACGTGATGGTCGAGGCGTTTTAGTTCTCGCAGTGCGGAAGTCTTCTACTCAACTTGAAAGGGTGCCATCTTTCTTGAGTTCTTCAACGACCCTTTGGTGGGTAACCGTTGGCTCATCCTTTCGTTCCGCTACGCAAGCCAGATCGTCGAGGTCTTCGAGCAATTCATCAAACTCCTCGATCGGCAGAATCACGCTCCTTTTAAGGCCTTTACCATCCGTAATGTACTCGGGATGTAGATTCTCAATGTTCATTGTGTCCTCATAATGCAGGTTCCATCGTAAGAATATACAAATTTGCATTCGGATTCAAGCAAAACGCTATGGTGCAGGCAAGGGGTCTGTTGTTGCAATGACACGATACTCGATCTTTCCCGTTGTCCCTGTTGTAAGGATTGGCTGGGGATCTTGGTGGACCCAAACTCCCAGGTTGTCATCGTTCACATCACTTGTAGGCACAAAGAACGCACGAGGGGTAAAGGCACCGGTCAGTGGGCCTTCGGTTTTAATGTTTTGAATGCGATACGACGGGGTATTGCCGTTGGGCGCGCCCGTATCATCCATGTGGAGGCTATCGAATATCAACGTTGCCGGGTCGAGGGCCGTTGGGACCGCTGGGAGAAGCAGGCCGGCCAGACTAGGGCTATACAATAGTTGTACGAGGCCCGTTGCGTCACGATAACGCAGCGCATCGATATCATGCTTCTGATCATCGATATATAACGAGGAGATCTGGAAAAGTCGAAACGACTGGAATTCCATAGTTCGCACCGGATCGAGTGTTACATCTTCGGTGAACGTGAATCGTCCGGTGACATCAATTTGTGTCATTGCGTCCGAAGGCTCATACAGGATGATGTCCCATTCCAGGTTCATGATCTGATTGGTTTTAGTGCTTCCTGCGGGCAGATTGGCATCATTGGCAATCAGTTTAATAAGGAGGTTGCCTGTCCCGTTAGAATTGAGTTGAGAGGTGTCAATAGACACGGTATGGAGTTGGGGATTGAAGAAAAGTGTTGTGTTGGAGAAAGAGGTAGATGTTCCAAAAATTGCTGGCCCCGGGATGATGCTTTGTCCAAAAGGTATCGGTGGCGTTGGATCGGCACCGGCTTTGATCCGGAGGTATCCTGACGCATAGAGCGCAAAGACCTGTGGAAACTGACTGGTACCGGATACACGGCTTGCAAACGTCAAGAGCTTTGTGGTCCCGCAGGGGCTTCCGTCAATGATTATGGCAAATGGATCTTCAGGAATTGAAGAATCCTGCCTTGTCACGATCCACTCGGTATTGTTAACGATTACATCCCCACTACAGGTGATCATGGCGGTGAAGGTGGCGGTGAC
>CAZSME010000086.1:0-5826 GCA_964607665.1 uncultured Nitrospirota bacterium
GCAGTCGGTTTTTAGAGGTGCCCTTACGCTTACTTGGCATGTTTTACAGCATCAAGTGCCAGATAGGTGAGAAATCCCGCAACACCAGGAAGAACAAAGGCCATTAACAGTTCCATCATTACAACCTCCTCACTTCGTCAATTTTGGACTCAATACGCCGATGGAGCGCAAAGCACCCAAAACCAATTGATATAAGCCCAACAAAACCGCCGACGACGAACAACCCGTGCTCGGAACGGAAATTGTTGAGTAACCACACAACAAGGCTAATGCCCGTAACGATCATAATGCCCAGCCATAACTTCAGGTAGGCAATCTCTTCCTTGATACCGTCAATCTCGGGCATACAAAAAAATCCATCCAGACCCGCCTCATTCTAGCATATTCAGGGCACCTCTAAAAACCATCGCGAGCGGCTCAAATGCAGGGCGCTACTGCGCACAGGAACCGCAATGTACGCTCTGTACATGAGGATTCCGAGCACCGCGCAACGCGAGCATAAGGGCCGCGCAGTCGGTTTTTAGAGGTGCCCTTCAATCCAGCACGTTACTCAACCCGCGATCTTTTGAACAGACCGTTCTGTCTCTAATCGCGCCCAACGATCGGCCAGTATGACGTCATCAACGATTTTAATCGGACGGGAACGATGGGTATCCAGCACGCGACGCACAATTTTATGAATGTCTAAAAACGAAATGCGTTTTGTAAGAAAAGCCGAAACTGCCCCTTCATTCGCTGCGTTCAAAACGGCCGGAAGGGTTCCCCCGGCACGAAGGGCATCGATCGATGCGGCCAGCAACGGAAATGCCCGCGTCTTGGGTGATTCAAATGTCAACTGGCGAATCGAGGCCAAATTAAGCGACCGAAACGGGAGACGCACCCGATTCGGATAAGATAACGCGTAGGCGATCGGAACACGCATATCGGGAAGCCCCATCTGGGCCATCACCGACCGGTCCGAAAATTCGACCAGGGCATGTACCACACTTTGCGGATGAATCACGACATCGATCTGTTCCGGTGAAAGGTCGAACAACCAGCGCGCCTCAATCATCTCGAAGCCTTTGTTAATCAGGGTTGCGGAATCAATCGAGATCTTCGGCCCCATTTTCCATGTGGGATGCGCGAGGGCCTGCTCACAGGTCACCGATTTCTTCATCGCGGTGGTGTAACGAAGCAGAGGGCCTCCGGAGGCCGTTAACGTGACCTTTTTGATCTCCTCCCTCTTTTTATGTAGCAGGAGTTGAAAAAGGGCCGAATGTTCGCTGTCGATCGGAAGGATCTCCACCTGACGCGCCTTCGCCTCCTGCATCACCAGCTCACCCGCCATCACCATTGTTTCCTTGTTGGCCAGCGCGACGGTTTTATTGGCTAAAACGGCAGAGAGGGTGGGCAGCAGCCCCGCCCCACCGACAATGGCCGAGACACAAAGATCGGAAGAGGAAAGGCTGGCCACCTGAATAACCCCTTCCATGCCGGATAACACTTCCGTGCCCAATCGTTTCAGCCGTTTAGCCAAGATGGCCGCCGCAGTTTTATCGAAAAGGGCCACGACCTGCGGCCGAAACTGCCGAACCTGCGCCTCCATAAGGATATGATTATTCTGCGCGGCGAGACCGACCACCTGAAATTTTTGAGGATAACGGCGGACAAGATCGAGTGTGTTCGTTCCGATGGAGCCGGTGGATCCCAAAATAGAAATCTTTTTTATCGTATCCATGTCGCGTAATAATAAAGCAGAGGGGCCGCAAACGCAACCCCATCCAGTTTATCTAAAAGACCGCCGTGCGCGGGAATCAGTGCGCCGGAGTCTTTTACCCCCGCGCTTCGTTTGAACATCGACTCGACCAGATCACCGAGCTGCCCCCCCCCGCCCAGAAGGAGAGAGAGAACGATCGTCGCTTCCCACGAAAAATCAGGGAGGAAAACGGCTTTGGCCAACAGGCCACCCAGTAAAGAAAAGAAAAATCCTCCAATCGATCCCGATACGGTTTTGTTCGGACTAATAGTGGGACAAAGTTTTTTACCCCCGATCCACCGACCGATATAATAGGCCCCCGCGTCACCTCCCCACACGATAAAGAGAAGAAAAAAGATCAGCCCCCCCCCCGGCTCTTGACGTCGAATGGGAATCAGCGTGCCGAGGAAGCCGGCCAGATAGACGACCCCGATGAAGATTACCGCGGAATCGGTGAGTGAGAGGGGGATACCCCGGTGGAGAAAAAGATGAAAAATGAAGATCGCCATCAGAATAAAAACAAGTGCGATGCCCAACGACAGGGGAGGGCGAAGATAAAATAAGGACAAGAGGAAAAGAGCACATCCCAGGCCAAAATAAATGGATGAGGACATTTCCCGATAATAGAGTCTGTAGAATTCGTATTGGGCCATCAAAGTCGCGGCGGCTAGCAGCAGAGCAAAAAGAGGGATCGGCAGGACCGCAATCGAAAAATAAAGAATCGGTATCAGCAGGGCCGCGACGGCCAGACGGCTTTCTAAAAGTTTTGACATCGGTTTGTTTATTACAGGGGCCTGCGTCGTCCCTCGCAGGCGCCCGTGCGACTGGTGCCGCCTACTCCACCGAAACGACGTTCCCGATTTTGATAGTCCAATAAGGCAATCAAAAAAGCCTTTCTCCGAAAATCGGGCCATAACGTTTTTGTAAAATAAAGCTCGGTGTAGGCCAGCTGCCATAAGAAAAAATTGCTGATCCGAATCTCACCGCTGGTCCGAATCATCAAATCGGGATCGGGCATCTCCTTCGTATAAAGATAGTGAGAAAAAAGCGACTCCGAGAGCGCTTCTTTGGATATCCGACCGGCTTGAAGATCGCCGCAGATCCGCGAAACCGCATCGATGATCTCGGCCTGTCCGCTGTAGCTAAGCGCCAAGACCAGCGTCATCTCCTTATGATCGCGCGTTTTTTCCATCACCGATCGCAGCAGCCGGACAACCGGCGCGGGAAGGCGTTCAATCCGACCCATCGCCAGAAGACGCACTTTGTTGCTCATCATGGTATTTAACTCCTTCTTAAGATAAACACCCAAAAGCTTCATCAGTTGAGAGACTTCCCGCGTGGGACGACTCCAGTTTTCGTTGGAGAAGGCGTAAAGCGTAAGAAAGCGGATCCCCAGTTCTCGTGCCAGGCTGACGATGTCCCGTACGGAGGAGATCCCCTCGCGATGCCCGGCGAGGCGGGGAAGGTGCCGTTGTGCCGCCCAGCGGCCGTTCCCGTCCATAATGATTGCCACATGATGGGGCAGACAGCTCCGATCAATCATCGCGATCAACCTGTCCTCGGGCAGCTGCTCCAAATCCCCACTGAAAGAATGTTGCATGGTTGCTCAACCGTTAAGGCGTTTGCGTACCGCCCAACGTCTCCTGCTGTCTTTTTTTGAAAAGCCGGTATTGTAACGCCTCAACGATAAAATCGTATTCCTCCGATTCCTGAAGTACGATACGGATATCGGACAGCACCTTGGCCGTTTTCACGTTTTGAACCCGAGCGGCGACGTTGAATGGCGCCGTTGGATCGGACACGGTTTGCTCCGCGATGAAGGTGATAACGTAGAGGCTGCCCACCTTGGCCGCATCCGTTATGGTCGAAAGAGGGGGAAGAAGCGTGATCGCGAACCGTTCTGTCTCGGAAAGCGCATCGATCCATTCCCGCATTAAAAAGGGGTCGCTTGTCGCCGTCCCGGCGGTGATTGCGATGGGGATTCGGGTTGCGGTGAGACGAACGCCGTCGCCCAACTGAATCGGTATCGTTTGACCGATAACCCTTGCAACGATCTGTTCTTGCTCGATTGAAGCCAGCTCTACCTGGGCCACGTCGTCTTCAAAATGGCCAAGGGGAATCCCCGTGACCGGGTGATAAAACGGTTCTGCCGCACGATAAACAGAAAGCAGAAGCCCTGCGGTTAAACCGTATCCCTGCGCCATTTTAATACGAACGGTTTCCCGATCCACGGCGATCACCTCCCCGGTTACCTTTGGGAAATAGGTTAAGAGGGCCTGTGCCATATCATCCAATGACCCAGCAGGGGGAGCAATGGAATCGTTCTCATTGGAAGCGGTGTTGGAAAGAGCAGAGAGCTCCGTGGGGGACGCGGCCTCCAAAATCGAGACAGTGGAGAAGAGCATCGGGCATAAAAATACCAAGAGAGATAGGACTTGTTTTTTATAGTTCATTACCTTATCGTGTGCGGTAGCCATCGGGGGATTGAGAATAGGATGCTCCTGTTAAAAAGTCAAATGATTCGACTCATCCGGCCCTATATATTATTGCTGGCGTTGCTTATTGGGGCAACGGCTACGGATGCCTTCGCCATTAAGCCGCAGCCGCCACTTGACCTTGCCCTTTCTCATGTCACCCTGCCCAACGGACAGATAACGATTACCTTGAGGATCGTGGCGAACGTCCCGCTGAACTCGGTTGCCCTGTTACTCAAACTCCCTCCCTCCATTATCCCAATTGAGGGCGAAACCCAATGGGAGGGACCCATGGCGGCCGGAGAGGAAAGGGGGCTGATCCTTCTTGTTCAAGAACGTTCCAACCGATCCGAACCGGTTATCGGGGTGGCGACGGGTCATCTGTCCTCCGGAGGATCGTTCGTGCAAAGTCGTACCCTTTCCCTTCACCCTCTAACGGATGAAAAAACGCCTGCTCACCCACCGATCAAGCGGAGACAGGGTGGCGAAACGATTCTTGAATTTCAGGAAAAATAAACAATGCGTTATCGGATAGGATACATCGCCTTGTTACTTCTTTTTTCGGGATGCGGCGGAAAAGCCGATAATGGATCGCCTCAGCCGCCGATTGGCTCGATTATCCTCTCCCCGCAACAGACGACGGTTGCGTTGGGACAAACGCTGCAAATGTCGGCCCAGGGATTAGACGCTTCCGGTGCCGCTGCGGGAAATGTCGCGGTGACATGGAAATCGTCTGATCCCTCGATTGCGACCGTTGATGCAAATGGGGTCGTCTCGGGGGTTAATATTGGCACGGCGACGGTCGAGGGATCAAATGGCACGTTTACGGCCACTGCGAACATTGGTGTGGCCAGTCCTTCCCCGGGTGCGAAAGACCTGACCATTTCCGGTACCGCCTTTTACGAGGATAAACCGTTTACGGAGGCAGGCTTTACGGGACAAACGGTTCAAAAGCCGATCCGGAGGGCCGTGATTAATCTCATTGCCCTTGACGGATTTGTAACCCTTTCCTCTGGCCAGACCGGAGAAGATGGATCGTACCTCTTTAGCAATATCAACAATTCCGCTCGGCGCGGCGGGGTTTTTGTCCAGATCCTGGCAAAAACCGCAGACGATAGCGCAAGCCCGGTAACAGTTCGCGACAGCCTATCCAGCCAGGCCCTGCTTGCGGTCGCGAGCAACCCTTTGGATGATTCGGTAAGCGCCTCGTTTACGTCCCATAATATCGTTGCTTCGGCCTCGCAAAATGGCGGGGCATTTAATATCATCGATACCTTTTTGGAGGGGGGCGAATTTGTCCAAAGTGCCTGTCTTTCCCTCAATGCCCCCTGCGTGGTTCCCTCCTTGAAGGCGTTCTGGAAACCCGGAAGCACGAGTGGCACCTTCTATGAATCGGAAGAAAACGCAATTTTCATTCTAGGGGGTGGGGACAACGATGGCGATACCGATGAGTACGATGATACGATCCTTCTCCATGAATATGGCCATTTTATCGCGACCCAGTTTTCGCGCGATGACTCGCCCGGGGGAAAACATCATATTGATGAGAACGATCAGGATATTCGGCTTGCCTGGTCGGAAGGGTGGGCAACGTTCTTTGCCTCCGCGGTACGC
>CAZSME010000087.1:0-5814 GCA_964607665.1 uncultured Nitrospirota bacterium
CTATCCCGCAACCGCTAATGTTTGATAAATAAAATGCCGATAGCTCTCCACCAAAGACGGATCAGGACAATCTTGTAATCGTCCCTGACAGAGTTTTCGCATCTGAATGTTGGCGGAAAAGAACGGATCGGGTTTGAGTCCGGCTTTCTCTAAAATAAGGCCGCCCATGAAGGCAAGGTCAAAGAGTGCAAAACGTTCTTTAGGACCGGCTTCAAAGTTCTTGCGCAAGACAAATTGCGTTACATATTCGTTCTTTTCTAATTTCGTGCTATACCGGCCAGGAGGATTGAAGCTCAAACTCTGGTGGTCGCCGAAATAAACAAATATTGTGGGACGATTACGTTGCATGAGGAATGCGGAAAAGGCCTCCGTGGCTTCACTTAAACGGATCAGCCGACCGATATAATCACTCAGCTTGCCGGCCATGTTTATATCCAAACCGGCATGCTCCAATCCGTAACGTAACGGATGATCTTCTTCATAGGGGCCATGTTCCTTCATCGTCAACCCAAATAAAAACAGCGGTTTTGATGTGCGGCTTTCCAAGACTTTTTTCGCGTATTGTAATAATTCGGCGCTTTCGATCTTCCAAAGGTTTTGGGTGCGATGGGCCGGATAGCCCAGATCTTGCGGCTGGATGATCTCATCAAAACCAAAATCGTTGTAGGCAAATGAGGCGTGATAGTGCGATTTATTCGAGGGGGTTAAAACAACCGTGTTGTAACCATTTGCCTTCAAAACCTTGACCAAACTGGTTTTGAGATGCGGGGTAACCGTGTAATACACCGACGTGGCCATTGCCCCAAAGTCGCGGCTGGATAAACCCGAGAACAACGCAAATTCCGATAGCCATGTCGCGCCGCCAAACGTATGGACGCGCAGCCAACTTTGCGTATCGGTATACGGGTTCGGTTCAAACATCTTCAATGTTGGAAGCTGCGCGCCGGGCAGATGAAAGATCGCCGGATTGACGGTGGACTCCTGAAGAAGCACGACAATGTCAGGCGATTTTTCGGATCGCACCGGTTCCGTGCTTTTAATAGAGGCCGCTTTCTCTAAAAACAGCGCATCGTTGCCAGTAAATTTCGGTGGCGAATAATCAAAAGACCGGGTCGAGAAAATAAGGTTGGCGAATGTGCCTTGACCTTTCGGAAGGCGGGCCATCCAGCTCTCATAGGCTCGTGAATTGTTGCGGGACAGGTCTGCCGCGAATATAAAAATAATGCCGATGAGCAACGCCACGACCCGTGGAATAAGGGGATACCGTTTTTCGGATCGATGGCTCATGATGGAAATCACCTGTAACGCAAGTAAGAGGGTTAGGGCAATCGCTGCGCCCGGATAATGAATGAGGGTTTCCCAATTATCAGGATCGAGTATCACATGGATGTCGGAAGCCACCAAGGCATCTTTATAGTACAGTATCTTGAGTCGCGCAAGGAGATGTGTCGTAATGACGAGGGTCGAGGAAATCGTTAATGAACGGATAAGCTGTCCCGTGAGTGCCAGGATGAAACATGCGGGTACGCACAGAAAGCTGAAACTGATCAGGGCAAGTGCAGGCGACTTACTATAATTGAGGCAAATACCGAATCCTGTAAGGATAACCAGTCGATTCAGGGTACGGCGTAAGCTGGGCATGCTTATCATGGATGATATGACCGAAAAACGAGACCGGCCTACGGCGGTGGGATCAATCCCTCTGTGATCATCCGCGCGGCACGGAGGGTCATATCAATTAACGCGACGGTATAGACGATCGTCGCAAGAGTGAGTGCGATTTTTACCCTTCGTGAAAACGTTGGGTTTTTCCAAACAAGGGGGAGCCCAAGGGGGCCAACGACTAAAAATAACATCACAAGCACAAATCCGATATTGTGATACCATTTCGGCTTTTGCGGTTCTTCGGCCATGAAACAAGGTTCCTCTATTGGGTTATCGGGGGCGTCCATCCTGTTTCATCGGGTCGGGGTGAGAGGATTTGAACCTCCGACTCCCTGCTCCCAAAGCAGGTGCGCTACCAGGCTGCGCCACACCCCGAACGTAGAATCGATATCGCCATCCTCATGATAAAACGGCAGATCAGGACGATCGCGATGATGCATCAGTAACCCTGTGGGTGTCAAATCGGTATCTATAAAAATTCTTGACTTATCGCATTGCGTTGCATAGAATGCGCTCCGTGGAATCGATTCCACGGGTTGTCAAACGCAACACCAAAACAAACTAAAAAAGGAGAACGACGAATGAAGAAAGGTTTAACATATCTGTTGGCAGCAATCGCGGTTGTCGGTCTTTCCACCGCCAGCTTCGCGATGAAGGAGGAACATGGTCATATCACGGGTAAAGTCACAAAGGTGGAAGGGGAGATGGTTACGATAAAGGATGACCATGGAAAAGAGCATATGGTCCACGTTGACCCAAAATCCACAAAGAAAGAAGGTAAAATTGCGGTTGGGGCCCACGTCGAAGCCGACGCGGATGACTCAGGTCATGCCAAATCGATCCACGAAGTGAAAGGGCACTAATCGGCCACTCGCGGGGGCGGGTGGAACGCCCGCCTCCGTGATAGGGCCCTAGAGATAACCCCGTATCTCTCGAAGGTCTGAAATGACCCTTGTCCTTTGTTTTTCTCCGCTTGCCGTCTCCTTCTTGTCTCGATCAATCAGCAGTGCGGGTATTCCTGCGCCCTTTGCCCCCTCGATGTCATTGATCGGATGATCGCCAATATAAAGCGCTTGGGAAGCAGTACATCCCGCCTTCTTTAATGCCCGTTCGAAAATCTCTCGGGAGGGCTTCGCCACCCCTTCCTCTCCGGAACTGATAACCGTTTGAAAAAAATGATCGATACCCAATGCGGTTAAGACCGATCCGAGCCGGGAATCGAAATTGGAGATCATCCCCAGGGGGTATTTTAGTCGAAAAAGTGTTTCCAATACCTCCATCGTTTCCGGGAAAAGAGACCAGGATGCCTCGCCCTCCATCCCTTTTCCATTGAAAAAGGTGTAGAGCTCTTCGAAAAAAGGGTCAAAAGAGGGGAACGAAATCCCATGGAAAACGGCTTGGACACGATCCCGCCACCATGCCTCTTCGGCCTGTTTTAATTTGCTGGGATCGGTTCCCGGGAAGGCCATCGGGGGAGACGTTTTGAAAACGTCGTCAAACCGTTGATCTAAAAATGCGGCGGTAAGGGTCGTTCCCGTGGGTGCGATCGCGCCATGTTTTTTAGCGAGACGGCAATAATGAAAGCCAACACCCTGATCAACGTGGAACAGCGTTCCCGCGGCATCAAAAAAGATGAATTTGGGTGTGTGTAGGATATGGACTTACCTCCTCTCCACTGGCCCAGCGGGGCCGGTTCGTTCGTTGGGGCCGTGCCCCTGTGCCGCCCGTAGCTCCAGGCCCTTGACGAGGCAGTACAGGGTCTGGTGCGTGGGCGTCGGTACGCCCCATCGTTCGCCCCGTCGAATCAGGTCGCCATTGAGGTGCTCGATTTCCGTCGGCCGTCCATGCTGATAATCCTCATACATCGAGGTGTGATAATCCTGAAGGGCGTGCGATGCGGAAATCGTGTCGTTCACAATCTCCGGATGGAGTCGAAACCCTTCGGCCGCGGCTACGGCCGCCACTTCTTGAACGCCCTGCCGCACAATTTCCAAGAGATGATCGGATTTTAAGATCAGCGAAATCGTATGATCCAGAATAACCGACAGCGGATTGAATGTGGCATTCCAGCAGAGTTTTTCCCATTTTTCCTTTTGGATCTGATGGGTCAGATGACAGGTAATGCCTGCGTGTGAGATCAGGTCAAAAATCCGTTTCGCGCGTTCGCTTCTCTCGCCGGACAATTCACCCAGTGAGATTGTGCCCCGCTTAAAATGCTCAATCACCCCGGGTCCGGCCAGCCGCGCCGTGATATAGGCGACCCCGGCCACAACGCAATCTTTATCGAAATACGATCGAATCCGCTCTTCGGAGTCGACGCCATTTTGCAGCGTCATCAGGGTTGCCCCCGCTTCAACCAACGGGGCCACCTGCGTGATGACAGCCGCAAGGTCGTAGCACTTTACGGCAAGAATAACCAGATCAACTGAGGCGATCTCCGAGACCGTTCGGATGACCGGCGGATGAACGGTAAAGTCGCCCGCAGGGCTTTTGACCGAGAGACCGTCCTTTGCCATTCGGACATACGTTTTAGGACGCACCAGAAAGGTGACATCCAGCCCCGCGCGATAGAGTGAGGCGCCGAAGTAGCCACCAATCGCACCCGCGCCAACAATCAGGATTTTACTCCCCCTCATGGTGATCCTCTGCTTCTCCGTCGTGATGATCCTGTTCTTTCCCTTCGTGAGGATGACCTTCCCCACTGTCGTGGGGCCCCTCTTCGTCATGCGTATGCGTTGTATGGGTCTGGGCGGGTGTGACCCAGCCATAAATCGAAAGGGCAACCAAAAGAGTGGCCACGAAACCGCCGAGGATCAGAATCGGTTTCCTTGCTTGCAACCGCCGATCTCGTTTTCGGTCGATTAGAGGAACCAATGCCAGAAGCCCAAAGAAGGCCAATGAGCAAAAAATCGTCGCCACAACCCCCCACGCATTTTCAAAGCCATACATCCAGAGAAAAGGCCATGGGGGTTTTAATGCAGCATGTTCCGACGCCGGTGGGCCAGCCAGCGGTGCCCGGACAAAAAAGGCTAAAACAGCAATCCATCCATAATAAAGAATAGAGGCAATCACGACATGTAACGCATGCTCGTTGAATTTCGCCTTCATCTCTTCCTCGGGAATGGCCGGCTCGGTGGCCCATGGGTCGCGATGTGTCGGAGAAAGGTTAAATGTGCGAATCAGATAAAAATGGGCGACCATCAAGAAGATGAGCAGAAGGGGAAAGAGGGTGATATGCGAAACATAGACCCGGAAATTCATCGGGCTGCTTCCCGGAAGCGATTCCGTCAACGCTGCGCCAATCGGACCCAGAGCGTGCAGCGCCTCTTTATAATGGGAGAGGGCGGTGATCCCCTCTTCATCCCATTTCAAGATCGTTCCGGAAAAATAGGATCCCATCAACATGATGGCCAAAAGCGCGACCCCCGCCCACCATGTGACCTGGCGTGGATATTGGTAGGCGCCGGTCATGAAGACACGGGCAACATGAAGGAGAAGGGCAACGATCATTCCCTGCGCCGTCCAGTAATGAAGGGCGCGAAAATAGCTGGCCCAGCCGATTTGCTGTATTTTTTGAAGACTTTCGTAAGCCTGTTCCGGGGCCGGGTTATAGAGCTGCGCGAGTACAAGGCCGGTCGCGATCATCATCATAAACCCAAAAAGGACGATGCCGCCGAGGGAATAGAGAAACGAGCGGCTGTGCGTCGGGACACGGTAGGTCCATTGACTGAGTTTTAGCCAGGGATCGATTCGGTCAAGAAGGGACGGGGCGGGCATCAGACGTTTTTTCTCTTCTCTTCATCCGGGACTTGGACAACGACATTGCCACGAATGTTCGCCTGACAGGAAAGGCGATAGGGGGTTGTCAGCCTAGCCTCTTTCAACATGTTCGCCTCATCCAGATTGATTGTTGTTAGATTTTCCATTCCTTCTACAACAAAAACGCGGCAGGTGCCGCAGGTTGCGAACCCGCCGCAATCGTGACGAAGCTTCACTCCAAGACGCTCCGCGGCATCTAATAGAGAGGCGCCTTCCGCGATCTCTCCGCAAACGCCCTGGGGCTGAAATGTAATGCGCGGCATCTCCTCTGTTTCTTGCCTTTTCTTAATGGAGCATGGATCGTCATCTGCGATGTAAAACGGGTGGAGC
>CAZSME010000088.1:0-3327 GCA_964607665.1 uncultured Nitrospirota bacterium
TGGCCGCCCAGGGCAGGCACAGGGGCCTGCCCCTACCCCCTGGGGTGGGCCTGTTTGTGAATCTCCTTTAATCGTTCCCGCGCAACATGTGTATAGATTTGCGTCGTTGAAATATCGGCATGGCCCAGCATCATCTGAACCGATCTTAAATCGGCGCCCCGTGTAAGTAAGTGCGTTGCAAACGAGTGCCGCAACAAATGGGGCGTAATGCGTGTCGAAATCCCCGCGAGCTGTCCATACTGTTTTAACCGTCTCCAGAAAATCTGCCGGCTCATCTCCTCACCCGACCGACTTAAAAAAAGCGCTTCCGATGATCTTTTCTTCAAAAGACGCGGGCGGGCCGAGCGCAGATAGTTTTTAATTTTTATCAAGGCGCACTCGCCAATCGGGACAATCCGTTCTTTATCCCCTTTTCCGCGCGCGATTAAATACCCGGCTTCCAAATTCACCGCGGCTAAGGGAAGGGCAACCAGCTCGGAAACGCGAAGGCCCGTTGCGTATAAAAGCTCAATCATCGTGTCATCCCGAATCCCCCTGGGGGTCTCGCCCTTTGATAGATTCAAAAGCGACTCGACCTCGGTCAGGGAAAGGCCCTTCGGAAGACGCAACGGTTTTTTCGGGGAACGGATATGGATGAACGGGTCGGCGTTGACGCTCCCTTCGATCGATAAAAACTTAAAAAAACTTTTCAATGTGGAAAGGATTCGGGTGCGCGAGGCCGGCGAAATCGAACGGCCGGTTAATCCCTCAAGAAAAAGGGTAATATCGTGCCGATTGACCTCATCCACCCTTCGGAGATGTCGTTCCTCCAGAAAAGCGGAAAACTTTTTTAAATCCTGCGCATAGGCCATCAGGGTATTTTGAGAAAGCCCCTTCTCAACAGAGAGATAAGAAAGAAATCGATCGATCAGTGTATTCATGGCCAACTTGACAGGGTAATTTGATCCGTCTATTTTATCAATAAAATGAGCCGACTGAACAGGGTATACGCGTTGATTACCGTTTGGAGTCTTTCCCTGACGTTCCTGTTCCCATCCTGGGGCACGGGGGCGCTGTCCGCTCCTCCGGTTTCTCCTCCCCCCTCTGCCCCCGCGGAGCCTTCTCCCGAAGAGATGTCCGAATTCCAGGCCGGGGTCAACCGGATTCACAAAGGGGAGCTGGAGGAGGGGGTGACACAGTTAGAACGGCTTTTATTAAATCACCCTGAAAGCCCTATTCTGCCGGATATTCTCGTTGAACTGGGACAGGCGTTGCTCCAAAAGGGGGATCTGAAGGCCGCTGTCAATGCGTTTACTTTTTTTCTCGAAAAGTTTCCGCAGGATGTCCGCGGCCCAACTGTTCGGTTTAAGTTAGGCGTTGCGTATCTCTCGATAGGGGGGGAGGAGGGACTCCATAATGCGCTTGAGGTCTGGAACGGGGTTGCCGGTCAGGAAGAGTTAAAAATCGCAACCTATGACCGTGTTGCGGAGGCCTATACCGAACGCGGCGAATACCTCAATACCCTCCGTGTTTTAATGCAAAAGAGGGGGCTGGTTTCGGATCATCAGCAAATCGATCCGGCGGTTCTGTCGATCATTGGCAACCGGCTTTCCGAGAAGGAGCTTCAATCGGTGGTGTCGGCGTTCCGTCCCAACTTTCCCACGAGTGACGCGATGGTACGGCTGATCGATCTTTATGACGAGAAGGAGATTTATTACCGGCAGGAAAAAGAGATCGAACAATTCCTTGCCCTTTTCCCCGATCACCCTTATACGGCAGAAGCGAAAAATAAGCGTCTCGCGATGCGGGATAAGATTAAAGAAAATCGCTATCTTATTGCCGTTCTCCTGCCTTTATCCGGAAAGCTTTCGCCCTTTGGAGTCCATGCGTTAAATGGAATCGATCTGGCCATGAGGCAGTTTAAGGAGGCGGTCCCCGACGCCTCGGTCGGGCTGGTTGTCCAAGATTACGGGGACGAGCAGGGAAAAGCGGCCTTTGGAGAGTGGCTGCGGGATTATCAGCCGCTGGGGATCATTGGTCCACTTTTAAGTCGTGATGTGAGTCAGGTCGCGTCGGTCGCGGAAAAGGGCGGATATGCGGTTATTACGCCGGGGGCGTCCGCCGCGGAACTTCCCTTGATGGGGAAAACGGTTTTCCGAAACGCGATGACAACCCGTTCCCAGTGTCACGCGATTGCGGAATATGCCGCGTTGACGTTGAACCTGAAACGGTTTGCGCTGCTTTTCCCCAACGAGCGTTCCGGTACCGAATGGGCTAAATGTCTTAGTGAAAAAGTGACAGCGCTCGGTGGAAAATTGGTGGCATCGGAGTCGTATCCGATTAACGAAACCGATTTTAAGGAGCCGATCCTTCGACTAAAAAAAGGAAAGAAATCGGGCCCGGAAGGAGCAGGATTTGACGCGCTATTTTTGCCGGGCGAGGCAAAGACAGTTGGTTTGATTATCCCTCAACTGGTTTTCTATGATATAAAGGATACGGTTTTGCTGGGCTCCACCGGATGGAACAATCCCGACTTTTTCAAGTTTTCCGGACTGCACGCGGAGGGGGCGGTCTTTGTGGACGGTTTTTATTTGGAGTCGCCGGACCCGATGGTGGAGCATTTTGTCAGCCAGTATCGCGGGCAATTTCAGCAGGACCCCAATCTGTTTGCCGCTCAAGCGTATGATGCGACACGGCTTTTTCTGGACGCCTTTCAGAAGGGGGCGCGCACACGCCAAGAGGTGAGGGCCTCCATCGCGGCCACCAAAAACTTTCCGGCCGTATCGGGACATATCTTTGAAATGCGGGATGGCGAGGCGATAAAGAAGCCTTTCTTCATTCAGATCAAAAAGGGCAAAGGGGTCCAGATTAATTAGTACAGGGTGAAAAAAGTATGGGTAACCGGCAAGGTTTATATCAACGGGTGATAAACAGTAAAATGAAAGTAGCGAGTGTTTTGGAGGTGCTACGATGAAATACAAGGTCAATCTCGAAAAAACAGAGGAAGGTTACTCCATATCGGTTCCGGGACTGCCGGGCTGTTGGTCGCAGGGGAAGACCGAGTCGGAAGCGTTAGAAAATATTAAAGATGCGATACAGTCCTATTTAGAGACCGTGGAGGAGTTAACAAAGGATAAGACGTCTCGGTATGTAGAAGTTGCCAATGCCTAAATTATCGGGCGTTCGCCATCAGCGTGCTGTGAGGGCGTTTCAAAAGGCAGGCTTTTGGGTTGCTCGGGAAGGCAAGCATATTACAATGACGAATGGGGAACGTATTATCACAATCCCGCGAGCCGATCCCGTTAATGCCTTCACAATGGCGGGCATTGTGAAGGACGCTGGACTGAC
>CAZSME010000088.1:3427-5785 GCA_964607665.1 uncultured Nitrospirota bacterium
TTGTGTTCAAGAAAGTCTTAATTGCGAATCGGGGAGAGATTGCCCTTCGGATTATCCGGGCCTGTAAAGAGCTATCGATTCCTACGGTGGCGATCTATTCGGCCCCCGACGCGACGACCCTCTACGTCAAAAAGGCGGACGAGGCCTATCTGGTTGGCCCGGGGCCAATCGAGGGCTATCTGAATATCTACCGAATTATCGATCTGGCCCGTCAAAAGGGGGTCGATGCGATTCACCCCGGCTATGGGTTTTTGTCTGAAAATCCGGAATTCGCGCGGGCCTGTCAGGAGAAAGGGATTACCTTCATCGGCCCCTCCGCGGAGGCGATTCGGGCAATGGGGAATAAAATCGCCGCGCGGCAGATGATGCAAAAGATTGGCGTGCCGACGGTCCCGGGGAGCTTTGAACCGATTGCCTCGTTAGAAGATGCGGTCGTTTGGGCAAATAAAATCGGCTATCCGGTCATGATCAAGGCCGCGATGGGGGGCGGTGGCCGGGGGCTTCGCGTCTGCCGCAACAAAAAAGAACTCGAGGCGTCTTATCCGATTGCCTCCGATGAGGCGATGGCCGCGTTTGGCAAGGGCGATCTGTATATGGAGAAATATCTCACCTCACCCCGCCATATTGAGTTTCAGATTCTGGCCGATACCCACGGGAATATCATTCATCTGGGGGAACGCGATTGTTCGATTCAGAGACGGCATCAGAAACTGATTGAGATTGCCCCGTCCCTTTTTCTGGATGAGTCGTTGCGGAAAGAGATGGCCGAGGCCGCCATCGCGGCGGCACGCGCGGTTTCCTATACCAACGCGGGGACCGTCGAGTTTCTGGTGGATGCCGACCGCCGTTATTATTTTCTGGAGATGAACACGCGGGTTCAGGTGGAGCATACGGTGACCGAGGAGATCACCGGCGTGGATATCGTGCGTGAGATGATTCGTGTTGCGGCGGGGCGTCCGCTGTCGATTCGGCAGGAGGAGGTTCGGATCTTCGGCCATGCGATTGAATGCCGGATCAACGCCGAGGACCCTCGAAACAATTTTGCCCCGACGCCGGGGAAGATTACCGCTTATTACTCGCCCGGTGGCATCGGCGTTCGGATTGATGGCAACGTCTATGTCGGATATGTCGTGCCGCCCTATTACGATTCGATGCTGGCCAAGATGACCGTTCGGGCCCGCACATGGAACGGGGTGGTCACACGAACGCAACGGGCGTTGGGGGAGTTTGTCATCCGCGGGGTGAAGACCACGATCCCGTTTTACAAGAAGATTATCGAAGACCCCGATTTTCAAGCCGGTCAATTTGATATTAATTACATCGCGACGCACATTGATCGATTGAATGTCGGGGCCGATTACAATAAAATGGATCGCGTGGTCGCAGTGGCCGCCGCGATCGCGGCCTATAAGAGTTAGGAGATAACGTGCGAGCAAAAGGAAAACCAGTCAAAATCATGGACACCACCCTTCGGGATGGACAGCAGTCGATTATCGCGACACGGCTTCGTACCGACGATATGCTTGCGATCGGCGCGAAGATTGATAACGCCGGTTTCGGCGCGGTGGAGATGTGGGGCGGCGCCACCTTCGATACGGCCATTCGTTATCTGCATGAGGACCCCTGGGAGCGGATTCGACAGCTCAAAAAGGTGATGCCCAAAACCCCGTTTCAAATGCTCCTGCGCGGTCAAAATCTCGTTGGCTATCGGCACTACGCCGACGATGTGGTCAAAAAGTTTATTGATATGTCGATTGCGAACGGGATCGATATCATCCGTATCTTTGATGCCCTCAACGATTTCCGTAATATCAAAACGGCGGTGAAGGCCACGCTGAAATATGGCGGCAAAGTCGAAGGGACGCTTTGTTACACACAGTCACCGGTTCACAACAATACCCTTTTTGTGGAGATGGCAAAACGGCTCGAAGATATGGGTTCCGATTCCATCTGCATTAAAGATATGGCCGGGCTGCTTTCGCCTTATGTCGCGTTTGATCTGATTAGCCAGATGAAGGAAGCGGTCACGGTTCCGCTTCATCTGCATACGCACGATAGCAGCGGGATGGCCCTTGCGACCTGTTTGAAGGCGATTGAAGCCGGTGTGGATATGATTGATACCGCCTTTTCCTCGATGGCGTCCGGCACGTCGCACCCGCCGGTTGAAACGATCGTGAATATTCTGCAAAAAGGCAAGGCCGACCCGCAGATGGACCTGCATCTTTTATCCGAGATATCGGGTTATTTCAAGGAGATTCGGCAAAAATACAAGGAATTTGAGTCGGATTATACCAGTGTGGACCCGAACGTGCTGATCTATCAGGTTCCGGGCGGGATGACCTCGAACCTGGCGATTCA
>CAZSME010000089.1:0-5770 GCA_964607665.1 uncultured Nitrospirota bacterium
CCCGGTTTGGGGTTCTTCCAGAAATACTCCCATATCACCCAGGAGTAGGAAGACGGGGTCGGCTTTAACGTGGCCTCCTTCCAACGTTTTCCCCCATCAAAGGTAATCTCGACGCTTCCAATCCCGTTATATCCGGAAAAAGCAATCCCCCGAAATGTTGTGTTCCCTCGAACCGTATTATAAGGCCCCGGCCGATCAATCCGCGATTTCACCTTGATCGTTCCTTCATCGGTCCATCCTTTTTGCTGCCAATACCCCTTATGGTCGCGGCCCACCAATTCGATCTTTGTCAGCCACTTCACATTCTTAATCCCATAGATTCCGGGGACAACGGCACGCAGTGGAAACCCGTGTTCTTTGGGAAGCGGAACACCGTTCATTTGATAGGCCAAGAAAACATCGTAGTTCATCGCCCGATCAAACGTAATACCGTCGGAGTAATCGTCTGCGCCATACATCACGACATCTTGTGCTAATGAGGACGGGCCGGCCGAATCCAGCAGGGTAGCGAGGCTCACCCCTTTCCAGACCGCGTTACTGATCAATTCACCCGGCACCTCATTATCAATACATTGTAAGGTCACCATCTTTTCCACGGAGGGCATTTTGAGGATATCGGCATAGGTCAGACGCAGCGGTTTTCGGACCAAACCGGTGATTTGAAGAGACCAAGTGGACAAATCGACCTTCTGAATACCGCAACACTGGACAATATAGAATTCGTTGTTTGGGGTAATAAACGAGGTCTCCTTGGGAGGCAGGGCCAGAAATTTTTTGGCAATAAAATTCCCCGCATGGACCTTGTTTGTTGCAAGGAGGGAGGCCGCGCCCGCGGCGGCATATTGAAGAAACTGGCGTCGATTCAGTTGGAGCATGAAACGATTATAAGGGTCATGTTCCGATATTGCAATCGGTGTGCATCACGTGTTAGAAGGGGCGCATGATCGGTTTGTGTCATCTCGCATTACGGGTTCAGGCAATGGCCCGATCCCGTGCATTTTATCAGGACCTTCTGGAGATGAAGGTCGTCTGGGAGCCGGATCCTGAAAATATTTATCTTTCCTCCGGACGAGACAATTTAGCCCTGCATCAAATGCCCGAAGGCCAATCGTTGCCCCCGGAGACGGAACATCGGCAACCGCTGGATCATTTTGGATTTATCGTGGAGAGCAAGGAAGCCGTCGACCAGATTTTGGAAAAGATGCAACGGGCCCATGTGCCGATTCTCCAGCCGGTACGTTTGCATCGCGATGGGAGTTACTCGTTTTATATGCGCGACCCGGACGGCAATCGCGTTCAGATTTTGTACGAGCCGCGCCTTGTTTCAACGCCTTCTCCCTCTAAAAATATTTTATAATTTTTTGATTTTTACTTGACCGGAAGATAAAAAAAAGGTATAGTCCACGCGGTTTATCGAGGGAAATATCTTTTTCAAGACACGCCTCGCTGGATTCCGTAAGCGTCCAGTAAGGAGGATCGAAAGAATAAAAACAACTCAATAAGGAGGAACGATGGCAAAGGCATTAACGAAGTCGCAGATTACCGATCAGATCGCAAAAAAGGCCGAGATTTCCAAGAAGCTGGCCGCCCAGATTTTAGACGATATCGCGAACCTGGCTTACAAAGAGGCAAAAAACACCTTCACCCTTCCGGGGCTGGGGAAGCTGGTTTTATCCAACAGAAAAGCACGGATGGGCCGTAATCCTCAGACAGGCGAATCCATTAAGATTCCGGCAAAGCGGGTTGTGAAATTCCGCGTAGCAAAGGCTGCAAAAGACGCCATCTTGGGCAAGAAGTAACACGACCCCAAAAAAGCAGGGGGGCGGCTCCTCTGTCCCCCCTACGCTATCGGCTCAGCTTCCGAATACTCTCCGTCAGGCGTGGCAGGATCTCAAAGAGATCGCCCACGATGCCGTAGTTTGCAATTTTGAAGATCGGTGCGTTGGGATCCTTGTTAATCGCAAGAATGTACTTTGAGGAAGACATACCGGCCTGGTGTTGAATCGCGCCGGAAATCCCACAGGCAATATAAAGAAGCGGCGACACCGTTTTTCCCGTTAACCCGACCTGATACGCGTGCGGCTTCCAGCCGGCGTCAACGGCTGCCCGTGAGGCCCCGACGGCCGCGCCTAATGCTTCCGCCAACTCTTCTACCAGCCTAAAATTTGCCGGTTCCCGAAGACCCCTCCCGCCGGAGACAATGATGCTCGCCTCTGTCAGCTCCACCTTTGATCCAGAGGCCGCAACAACCTCTTTAACCTGTACGGCTGGGCCAGCAGGGGCCATAGGAACGGAAGGGGTATACGGCTCAATCGAAGCCGTTTTTCCTTCTTGAACCGGGCCGATGGGAAAAACGTTCGGGCGAACCGTTGCCACAAAACACCCCCCCGGTTTTTGGGCACGCACTTTCGCGATGAGCTTCCCCCCATAGATCGGTCGTGTCGCGATCACCCCCTTCTCTTTTTCGACGGCAAGCCCAATACAATCCTGCGCAAACGGGGCATGAAGTCGGGCCGCCACTTTGGGACCCAAATCTTTCCCCATGGCCGTGGCCCCCATTAAAATAAGCGTCGCGTTCAACTTGAGGGCCATGTCCGAAACAACAGCCGCATAGCGATCGGACGAGTAAAAACGAAATGAGGGATCGTCGGCAAGATAAACGGTGTCCGCTCCCGCTTCCGCCAGAGTCTTCGCGCCAGACGAGACCTGATCCCCAATTAATACCGCCGCAACAGAAGAGCCTTCCATGAGACGTCGCGCCTCGCCCAACGCCTCCAGCACAACCCGTTTAATCGTTCCATCCCGTTGCTCTGCAAAAACAAGGATGCCCCCTGTTGTTCCGTCACTCATCTTTCTTCCACCCTGTTCGGTTAAGGTTCTTTAAAGCGATCTAATCTGACATGGATATCATACGGGCGTAACCGCTCCTGGTAAGAGGAAAACTGTTCTTTTAGACTGTTCATCGTTGACGCATAGCCATACCGCAACACATCAACCTTCGCGTCAAAACTAACCGTGTTCTGGGAAAATAATAATAAGCTCTCGGACGGCTTTGGTTGAAGCAAAATAAACTCCTTGCTAGGGTACTCCGATCGATACCGCTTCACGGCCAGATAGATACGCGTTGCGGTATTGATTCGCATGGCCTGATCGTAGATGAAGGAAAACCCTTTTTCTTTAATCGGCCTACATCGTCCCGACTCCGAAGGAAAGCAAACTTGCGCCTTGTCGTTTGAAACATATTGGACGGGGTTGATCACCAACATCATTTCGGCGCCGTGGTTCATCGCGATATCCATATAGGCGACCCGGCCCACGCCACCGTCGATATAGTCCCGTCCATTGATATGCACCGGCTGAAAAAGAATGGGGATCGCGGCCGACGCCACCACCGCGCGGGAGATCGGAACATCTTCAAACCCCGCCTCTCCAAAAACATCGTACCGGCCAGAGTCCAGATCGACCGCGGGGATATACAGCTCTCGCTTTAACTTTCGAAAATCGTTTGTAAACGGCGGATGGTCAAAGGCGTGCGAAAGAAATTGGTCCAGATTTTTAAGCGTAAAGATACCCGAAGGAAGGGCCTCTTGAATCATCGCCAGGACTTCGAGAAAGGAGACCGGTCGCCGGCTTTTGACATAATATTTAAAGACCTGAAACAGCGCCTTGCACAACTTTTTAAGCATCGAAAAGGTTTCCTGGTAACCGAGGCTATACACGTTTTTTTGAGTAAAATTAAACGGGGTTTTCCGACCGGCCTTGATATCCTCATAAATCGTCCTGGGCTTGACCCCACTGGCCATCAATGCCGCCACGGCTGCCCCCGCGCTGGTTCCCACATAAATATTAAACTGGTTTACCGTGAACCCATCAAAAAAATCGTCCAGGGCGGTCAGACACCCAATTTCATACATCCAGCCGGGGATACCTCCCCCGCCTAAAACCAGGGCAACCTTGGGACGGGCAATCCTCGTATCTTCTTCTTTCGTAACGCGATCGATCTGTTCCATAAAGTCCATTTATTAATACAAATGCAGTAATGTTTGTTACATCATGACGAGCCCCCCTCACCCTACCCTCTCCCACGAAGGGGAGAGGGTAAGAGAAAGGAAGCTTCGTAACAAAACTAAATACGTAGTGTCTTTGTTTGTGAAATATCCGTTTGTTGTATAGACAACGTATCTATCTAACGAAAAAGCTAACTGGCGCGCGCCTTTTGCGCGTCCGTGTTCAACGCCTTGTTCTGCCTCGTAGTTTTACGGGTTTTTCTTGAGAAGAGTTGAATTGCACAACCTTATCCCACAAGATTTTGCCATCCGTGTTACAAAACTTCTGGATGAATTCCAAAGTGAACTTGTTGGCCACTTTGCCATACTCCTCCATGAATTGGTCATTTTTCTTTTTTGCGCGATGTCCAAGGGGTTCGATAATTTTTGTGTAGAGTGCCTCATCCCCTGAAATGAATGTCCAGAATCGTTGACCACACAATTGTAAATAATCACCCTTGTCAAATTGATTATCTCGACCATAGCAACAGCCATTGATTGCAACAACCTTCATGGTAGAAGATAGGTTTGTACCTAAAATCCTTTTGGCCTGTTTAAAATTATCCTTCATTTTCTTGATCTGACTACTGTTTCCCCAATTTGGCCCAGACTTGATAGAGACAATATACTTCGCTTGGTCTCGCTCAAATTCTAAGTCAATTCCCTCCGCCGATGACTTTCTACCACCCAGTGTTTTTCCACAGATGAAAATCGCTAATTCCTCTAAAAATCCTCCGAACACGCCTTCTTCCGAAGAAGACAGGAACGCATCCAATATGTTTTTGACCAACTCCCCTGCGGTATTGATATTCTTGGCCTTAAACAAGTAGGGGTTCTTGCGTTTAAGCACCTCTTCCAGTTTAAGTTTTTTGAGTTTCTCTAAACGATTTTGATGAAATTGCGGGATATGGGCTTCAACATAGTCAATGATTTCTTGCGGCGTGATCGACTTCATAGAGAGTTTCTCTTCAAAGTAGGATGGGGTGAAGAGATTTTGTATTCTTTAAGGCAAGTTCATAATATTCATGGAATATCTCGATTCCTACGGAATTTCTCGCCATTTCTTGTGCGACTTGGCATGTTGTGCCTGATCCTACAAAGGGATCAAGAATCCAGTCATATTCTTTTGTGAAAAGCTTAATAAACCATTCCGGTAGCGCTTTAGGAAAGGCCGCACTGTGGTTCTTGTTCCCACATTCCGTTGCCAAATGCAGCACATTGGTAGGATAGGCTAAATCCCGCTCCAACCAATGGGCAATATTCTTACCAAAGCCGCTACCTACCTGTGAATCATAACGCACGATGTCATTCCTTCCCAAACTTTTTAAACGAGTCTTGGCCCAGTCACCCATTGGAATACGCACCCCTTCTTGATACATATTGAATTTCTTGGTTTTGTTAAATTGAAGGCATCGCTCCCAAGCATCTCGAAAACGATTGGGCCATTTACCCGGGTAGCAATTTTTTTTATGCCAGATAAATTCTTCAGTCCAGAGCCAGCCTTGCTTTCGCATTTCAAGGATGAGTTCGAGCACATAAGTGTGCCTCTCTCCATCTGCCACTTTCTCTTTGATGTTCAGAATAAATGTTCCCGTGGGTTTGAGAACACGCAAAAATTCCTTTGTTCGGAGGAGAAACCACTCTACATACTGATCCGGGTGGATACCGCCATACGTTTTAGAGCGGTTGTCCGCAT
Source organism: uncultured Nitrospirota bacterium (assembly GCA_964607665.1). Classification (GTDB taxonomy): domain Bacteria; phylum Nitrospirota; class Nitrospiria; order SBBL01; family SBBA01; genus CAZSME01. The sequence goes on from CAZSME010000089.1 coordinate 5,743, forward strand.
AAGGAGGTGAAGTCACAATCAAATCAAA
>CAZSME010000090.1:0-5707 GCA_964607665.1 uncultured Nitrospirota bacterium
TTATCAATCGCCGCGTTGGCCAGGGCGTCGGCCTCTTTATTCTCTTCCCGTGGAATATGATGAATTGATCGGCTCGGATATTGGTTATAGAGTTTCTTCGCCTCAATAAAGAGCGGAAGCAGACCGGCATCCTTCACCTTATATTGCCCGGTGATCTGTCGAACAACCAACTGCGAATCAAGATAGAATGCCACGTCGTCCGGGTTAAATTTTCGGGCCGACTGAAGGGCGCGAATCAGCGCGATATATTCTGCTTTATTATTGGTCGCGACACCCAGATATTCCGAAAGGGTCTCGACAATCTCGCCTCGATCGTTTTTAATCACCACACCAATAGCGGCCTCTCCCGGGTTGTTACGCGATGCCCCATCGGTATAAATCCGAAGCGACATTTTTTTGCCGTGGGTCCGGGGCGCGGAGGAAGGACGGGGGCGAGGAAACGGGGAGATCATCCGACGTTTGGGGCGGGAGGGATGTAAAGCATCCGATGGCAATAATTGCAGGTGAAAATCTTTCCCCCCTTCTTCACTTCCGCAATGAGTTGCGGGGGAAGACTCACATGGCAGCCGGTACAGGTGTTGCCGTTTAACGCGACGATGGCCAGGCCTTTCCGGATGGTCAATAACTTGCTGTAATCTTCTAAGATATTCTTGTCGACTTTTTCCGCGACGGAACGCCATTGCGCGGCCGTCACCGCCCCATCAGCCATAAGCCGTTGCAGGGCGGCTTCCACGTTCTGCGACTCGACACGAAACTGTTTCTCCGCATCGGCAGCATCCCCCTGTGCCGCCGCCACCTCTTTTTTAAAATTGTCCAGGTCATCCATCATCACAAGAATGGCCTCTTCCAGCTCCCCCTGTTTCTCGTGGGCCGTGTCGATTTCTTTAAGATTTGCCTTGTATTCTTCGTTTGTCTTGAGCTTCGTAAGCCGTTCTTTTAACTTGGTCGTATTCTCCTCCTGTACCTTTAACTCAAGCTCTTTGTCTCGTTTTGCCTTCTCCAGTTGTATCATCCGGGCCTGGGCCTGGGCCAAAATCTCCTTCTTCGTCTTTAGAACCTGCTCAACGGCCTTCAATTGTTCGGGAAGCCGTTTCTTCTCCTCTTCCTGATGACTTCGTTTGACGTCAATTTCTTGAAGCGATATTAAAAGCAGAATCTGTTCGGTCACCCGGGACACCCCTTTCGTTCTATTGCCATGCAACGTTTTTTCATCGGTGTTGTGGGCCCACCAGGATTCGGACCTGGGACCAACCGGTTATGAGCCGGCTGCTCTAACCGCTGAGCTATGGGCCCAAAGAACAATTGATGGGCACCTCTCTAAACCGACTGCGCGACCCTTATGCTCGCGTTGCGCGGTGCTCGAAATCCTCCTGTACACCGCGTACATTGCGGTTCCTGTGCGCAGTAGCGCCTTGCATTCCGGTCGCTCGCTACGGTTTTTAGAGGTGTCCTTATAACCCTTCGACAAAATGTTTCAGCCGTTTGCTTCGGCTGGGGTGCCGTAATTTTCGTAACGCCTTCGACTCGATTTGGCGGATCCGTTCCCGCGTCACATCAAAATCCTGGCCAACCTCTTCCAGTGTATGATCGGTCGCCTCGCCAATGCCAAACCGCTTTCGTAATACCCGTTCTTCCCGCGGGGTCAGCGACTGAAGCACCCCGCTGACCTGACGCTGCAGGTCATATCGAATGGCCGCATCAATCGGCGAGGTCGCCTTTTTGTCCTCGATAAAATCACCGAGGTGGGAATCTTCCTCTTCGCCAATCGGTGTTTCCAGAGAGATCGGCTCTTTGGCCACCTTGAGGATCTTTCTCACCTTGTCGACGCTCAACTCCATTTTCTCTCCGATCTCTTCCGGAGTCGGTTCCCGTCCAAACTCCTGAACCAGCTGCCGGGAGACGCGAATCAGCTTGTTAATCGTTTCGATCATGTGAACCGGAATACGAATCGTCCGCGCCTGATCGGCAATCGCCCTCGTAATCGCCTGCCGAATCCACCAGGTCGCGTATGTTGAAAACTTATATCCGCGCTGATATTCGAATTTATCTACTGCCTTCATCAGGCCGATATTCCCTTCCTGAATCAGGTCAAGAAATTGCAGTCCCCGGTTGGTATACCGCTTCGCGATACTCACAACGAGGCGGAGGTTCGCCTCCACCAGTTCGCTCTTGGCCGTCTTCACCCGCTGATCCGCGGCAAACAGTTTCTGAAGCGACTCTTTCAGCTCAATTCGGGACACCAGACTCTCTTCTTCCACGCCGCGGATCTTTTTCTCCGCAGCCTTATAACTTTTCTCGAGTTCCAGAATCTGCGCTGCAGGGATCTTGAGACGCTTTTCGGCAAGGCGGAGTTCCCGGTTCCCCTTTTTTATTTTTTGAAAAAACAGTTTCAGGTCGTCCGGCATGCCGCACTTTCTTCGACAGGTCATCATCTCCCGCTCCGCCTGCGTAATGAGGAGCATTTGCGCGCGAACGGCCTCGATTAAATCTTCAATGACGGCAGGATGCAATTTCATCCGTTCCACTTTCTCCGCGATTTTCTCGGAAAGCGTAGTTCGTTTCGTCTGGGCCTGTTTTTTCGCCGCGAGGGTTCCGCGGGGCGCCAGCGTCATCTTTGCCGCTTTTATAAAATCCGGCTGATAGCGTTTGACCTCAGCAATGGACTGCAACAGCTGGGCCTGCAGTTCGTCATTATTTCCCTCCTCCTGATCAAACTCCTTGTCGGGAATCGGGATAACGTCGGAGAGCGACATCTTCCCACTCTGAATGTCGTTTCCAATCGCAACAATCTTGCGAACGGAAGGGGGAAGCCGGAAGAGAATGGTGAGAATCTCTTTCTTTCCCACCTCCATTCTTTTGGCAATCACAATCTCGCCCTCTCGTGACAGAAGCGGCACCGATCCAATCTCTTTTAAGTAAAGACGGACAGGATCGTTGCTTCGGATCATCTCGCTGAGATTGAGCTCCGCCTCTTTTTCGTCGGGCTCTTTATCATCCGGTTCTTTTTCCGGCTCGTCATCTTCTTCGTGCTCTTCTCCCTCATCTTCCGAAGAGGTCCCAAGATTCTGCACGCGGCTTTCGGCATCATCGCGGTTGACCACCTCGATATCCATCTCGCCAAACATCATCATGATGCTATCGATACGGTCGGAGGAGACCACGTCGGGCGGCAACGCGTTGTTCAACTCGTCATACGTTAAAAAGCCCTTCTCTTTTCCCAAAGAGATCAGATATTTTAGTTCATCAAGATGTTCTTCTTTTGGCATAAACGCTCCACGAGCTCCTATCCATGTGAGTGGGACACAACCTTTTGGCTGAGTTCTTTTTTGAGACTAAAAAACGTATGTTGTAATGCGGCCACACCGGCTTGATCTCCATTTTTTTCTGCCGACTTTAACGCCATCTGAATTTTATAGGCCTCTTTCCGAAGCCGTTTAGACTGAAGAGAGCGAAGACAATCTTCACGCAACAGACCCTGCGTTTCCGTCGAGAGATCGAGAACAGCCAGTTCACTAAAAAGTTTACGTTCGCTATCGGAAAGATCGGCCGGGATCTTCTCCTGCCGGGACCAACCGTTTTCCCCGGCCCAAAAATGGTTCATGATGCCGTGAATACCCGGATGGGTAAAGTCATCCAGAACGACCCCGCTTAAATGCGCCGGCTCCAGTTGATCTTGAATCAAAAGCGCGGCCAACGTTTTTTCGTCCGGAGGTAATGGCATCGGCCGCGAAGCAGCGGAGGATGGTGAACTCAAAAGATCCCGTTCCCCCTTTTTTGAAAATGCGGCGCGTACATCCCGCTCTTCGATGTCAAACGCCTCTGAAATCCGCTTCAGATAATGCCCCTGCTGCACCGGGCTTTGCAGCCTCCGAATCAGCGGCAGAATCGTCTCGATCGCCTTGGTCCGTCCTTCGATCGATCCCGACGACGAACGGGCCGATTGTGTAATCACAAACTGGATAATCGACTCGCCCTGCTTCAGCCTTTCAAGAAAAGCGGTTTGTCCCTGTTGGCGGATAAAGAGGTCGGGGTCTTCACCGGCCGGCAGCGTAATCACCTCCGCGGAAATCTCATTGTCAATAAAAAGCGGCGCGGCACGAAGGGCCGCGGCAACCCCCGCGGAATCGGGATCGAAAATCAGCAACACCTTTTCGGCAAAACGGCGAATAAGGTGAAGATGGTCTTGCGTAACGGCGGTGCCCAACGTGGCAACGGCATTCGAGACGCCCGCTTGACACAACGAAATAGCATCAAAATACCCCTCGACCATAATCAGCGTTTTTTTTCCCTTGGCACGATTCAATCCAAAAAGGTGTTTTCCTTTGGTAAAGACAGGCGTTTCTGACGTATTTAAATATTTGGGCAGGGTATCATCCAAGGCACGTCCCCCGAATCCGGCGACTCGCCCCTGTAGATTCTGAATCGGAATGATAATCCGGTTTCGAAAGGTATCGTAATAGCCGTTGTCCCCCTTCTTGAGCAGACATCCCTTTTCAAGGAGTGCAAGAGGGGCGTTGAGATGCTTGATGAAATCGTCTCGATACGGCAACGCGTAACCGATGGAAAATATTTTGATCGTTTCATCTGAGAGGCCTCGCGCTTTCAGGTAGGCTCGGGCCGGTTCGGCCTCTTTCCGATGGAGCAAATGATCGTGAAACCGTTTTGCGGCCGCCTCGTTAAGTTGATAAATCGCTTCGGATTCGTTGTCGGTGCGATCCTCTTTTTTCCACGAGCTGGAAGAGGGAATCGTCACGCCCGCTTTTTTCGCCAGCTTTCGAATCGCTTCCGGAAATGAAATCTGCTCCATCTTAGAAACGAAGTGAAACAGATCGCCGCCTTCTGAACAGCCAAAGCAATGGAAAAACTGTTTGGCGGGATTCACAACAAACGAAGGTGTTTTCTCGGAATGAAACGGGCAAAGGCCGGTAAAGTTTTGACCTGTTTTTTTTAGGGTAAGATGTTCGGAGACAAGGGCAACCAGGTCAATCCGGCTACGAATCGTTTGAATCAATTGATCCGAAATACGTTCACTCATTAGACTACTTTCAGGTCAGGGGCTTGTATGGGGAGCACTCTTTCCTGCTACGTTGTTTCAGGCGGCCCAACGGGCCACCCCATTCGCTGAGGGCCGCGCCCTACGCAGGGGGCCGTGCCCCCAGACGAGATCGCACCATCTCGCTCACCTTTTTCCCGTCCGCAACGCCCACAATACGCGGCATCAATACCTTCATTACCTCGCCCATCTGTTTGATGTCGGTTGCCTTCGACTCCGCAATGGCCGCATCAACCCTTTCTTTCAACGCCTCATCCGAAATCGGCTGAGGCAGAAACGACTCCAGAATCGACAACTCGTTCCGCTCCTTCTCAATCAAATCGCTGCGGTTTCCCTGCGTAAACAGGTCAATCGCCTCTTTTCTCTGCTTGACCGCGGAGACAATGACTTGCAGCACTTCCTCATTTGTTAAAGAAATCCCCTTCCCCTTGTCGATTTCTTTATTCTTAATGGAGGAGCGGAGAAGACGAATAACGGAGAGCCTTTCTGAGTCTCCAGATTTCATGGCCTCTTTCATATCGTTTGTTAGTTTTTCTTTAAGTTCCACTTGATCTTTTCCTCTCTCTAAAGATGGCTGTGCTTTTCCGGTGACTTACGATTAAAAAAACGATATTTAACTGGTCATAGTAGCAAAATCGTTTTACTGTTGTCAAA
>CAZSME010000091.1:0-5688 GCA_964607665.1 uncultured Nitrospirota bacterium
GATGGCTTTGATGCAAAGACAGCGGGAAGCTTAACAATAAGCAAAAACAGTAACAAGCATACCGCGATGAACTTCACTAAGTTTTACCACTTGAGTAAATTGATTTCATCCACATTCAGCACCGATCGGACGCGGAAAAGGGCAATCACAAGGGCCAGCCCCAGGGCCACTTCGGCCGCGGCCATCGTTAAAATAAAAAAGACCATCATCTGGCCGGTAATCGATTGCAGGTAGTAGGCATAGGCAATAAACGTAATATTGGCCGAGTTCAGCATCAGCTCAATTGAAAGCAGCACCATAATAATGGAGCGACGAACCAAGACCCCGGTCACGCCAATCGCGAACAGAATAAATCCAACAATCAGATACCACTCAAGAGGAACCATCGGTTTTTCTCCGAACGTGGCGACCGGACAGCAGAATCGCCCCAAACATCGCCACTAACAAAATAAAGGATGCAATTTCAAACGGGAAGACAAAATCGGTGTAGAGGGCCATTCCAATCGCCTCGGTATGACCCGCGCCATCGAGTCCGGGCCCCTTCTGACCCAGAATTTCCGATCGAAACGCCGCAAAAATCATCAGGCCCAGAATCACCACACCTAGAAAGATACCCACAGGAAACTGCCGATGCAGATAAAGCGATTCGGCCTTCGGGTTAAACAACATCAGCACAAAAAGATAGAGCACTAAAATGGCGCCGGCGTAGACAATAATCTGAATCGCCGCGATGAACTCCGCATGAAGCAGAATATACAACCCCGCAATATGAATAAACGTGATTAAAAGCGACAACGCGCTATAGATTAAATTGGGCGCGGCCACCGCCACAATAGCGGACAACACCGTCATCCCCGCAAAGTAAAAAAACAGAAGCTGCGGCATCACGCGGCCACCTCCTCTTTCTCTTTCTGGACGGTGGGAAATTTGTTCTGACTCATCTTATTAAAAAAGGCAAACCGATCTTCGGTATACGGGGGGCGCTTTGCCCGGTTGGGGAAATATTTATCGCCTAATGCCAGCATCGCCTCCTTGTCCATGATCAGGTTCCGCTTATTCCATGTGGCCATTTCATATTCGGGACTGGAGGCTAACGCATCAACAGGACAGGCCTGAACACAGAATCCACAAAAGACGCACTTGGTCACGTCCAGGATATACTCCTTCGCGATCCGCCGCTGCGGGATAACAGGATCTTCCGCAGAGACCACCGTGATACAGTGCGACGGGCAGGCCGCTTCGCACAGCGCGCAACCGACACATTTTTCAACACCATCATCGTAACGAAGATGAACAATCACGCCCCGATAACCCGGGGGAAGGGTCCGCTTTTCGTGCGGATAGAGATTCGTAATCTCTTTAACAAAGATATGCTTGAAGGTTAACCGAAGCCCCTTCAAAATCTCGGCAAAGAAAACGTTACGAATCCAATTCAGTCCATTTTGCATCTTCGATATCTCCCGACTCTCTCCTCAACACAACAACATCCGCATCGGACGAAGCGTACGATCAAACGGGTTAAGCACAAGACCCAGTATCTCTAACGTCACAACGCCCAACAATGCCTCGTCCCCCTCTTCGCCCAGAATCACGGGGGTATGGCCCTCTCCCTGTGGAAAGATCACATAGGCTTCCGAAACATCTCTCTCGATTGCCGTGCCGTCGGCAAGCGTAAAGGCAATTCGTCGTTGTGGGGAAAGCTGCAGCGTCTTCCATGCGGCCTTAGGCAAAAGAGAATAGGTTGCCCCACTATCAACGAGGAACCGAACCGTCACCCGTTCTTCGGCCCCCCCCCTTACCTGTCCCTCGACATAAGTAACACCCATATTCGAACCCGTGCCCTCCCCGCCTTCTTACATACATGAACGCGTCAGTTTCGGATCCAATAAGCGACCACCGCTGTAATCAATATATTGGCCAATCCCAATGGCAACATGATTTTCCAACAGAAGGCCATCAGTTGATCAAACCGCAATCGAGGCAGGGTTGCCCGAATCCAGATATAGAAAAAGAGGAAGAAGTAGACCTTGGCCAAAAACCAGAGAATCGGTGGTATAAACTCTAATGATGGATGCGGGGCCTGCCAGCCTCCCAGAAAGACCACGGTCGCAATACAAGAGGTCAGGATCATATTGGCATATTCCGCGAGGAAAAAGAACGCGAACCGCATTCCGGAATATTCGGTGAAAAAGCCGGCAACCAATTCCGATTCCGCCTCCGGAAGATCAAACGGGAGCCGGTTCGTCTCCGCGATGGCCGAAATAACGTAGATAAAAAAAGCGACCGGCTGAACCAGAACAAACCATTTCCACGCGCCGCCCGACTGGGCCTCCGTCATATTGACCATCGAAAGCGATCCGGTCAGCAGGATCGGCCCCACCAACGACAACCCCAACGGCAGCTCATAACTGATCACCTGCGCCGCAGAACGAAGCCCCCCCAAAAGGGAGTATTTGCTGTTGGATGCCCATCCCCCCAGCAAAACGCCATAGGCCCCCAACGACGCAAAGGCCAGGATATACAGGATACCGATATTGATATCGGTGATAATCGGATGGAATGTGAACGGGCCGATGGTAAGAGAATCTCTTCCAAACGGAATCACCGCGAAGCCGATTAACGCGGGAACCAGGACCAAAATCGGCGCGGCGGTAAAGATAATTTTGTTCGCGCCGGACGGGATAATATCTTCTTTGAAGAAAAGTTTTAAGCCATCGGCAATCGGCTGCAGAAGGCCGTGGAAGCCGACCTCCATCGGGCCCATCCGATCCTGCATATCCCCCAAAACCTTCCGTTCAGCATAGGTAATATAGGCCACGTGCAACAGAACCACACCCATGACGGCGGCAATCGTGACCACCACTGTAATTAAATAAAACATTAAGTCCATCGGTTATCCTTTTAATTTCTGTCATTCCGGCGTGCCTCTAGCCGGAATCCACCCTCTCCCATCCCCTCCCCCGCCTGCGGGGGAGGGCTAGGGTGGGGGCGCTGGATTCCGGATGAAACATTTCCGGAATGACGGCATGGCGTTACGTTATTATGAGGTCGTTCATAGTCTCATCTTGAAGACGAAGTAGAATGACCTGCCACCACAGGGGCCACAGAGTTCGGAGCGGTTTGCGGCGCCGAGGTCTTTGCGATTTTGACCACCCCATGATCGCCATACGGAACCTTCGTTACCGGATCGATATGAAGCGGCAATGCCTTTTTTATATCCAATGAAAAATGTTCGGGGACAAAAACCGTTCCGCGTGATAATCGGTTACTCAACGCCACCGGAAGCGAAACACCGGAAGCCGTCCCATCAGTCGAAACCTGAACCCAATCCCCCTCATTCACCCCAAGGGTTTCGGCATCGTCCGAATGAATAAAAACCGCCTCTTTTGAAACGATGAGGTTTAAGCCGTAGGCGTAGGTCGACATCTTTCCGGAGTGATATAACATCTGTCCCAGTTGGAGATGGAAGGAGCCCTTTGATGCGGCAAGGGTCTGCGGCGGCAGGCTCATTTCTCGTTTGTTCTGACAATAGGCCGCGATATGGGAGACAATGCTCTCTTTCGAGGGGGTGCGACATCCCTGCGGCATCGCCATCATAATCTCAGACCAGATACCGTCTGTCCCCTTAAACGAAAACGGCGCGCCCATTTTGGCTGCAAGGAGAGAGAAGATCGCCGCATCGGATTTCGCGTTTCCAATCGGATCGATTGCCTTCCGAACCTTCTGAACCTCCCCCTCCTGACTGGTATAATGGCCGTCTTTTTCGGCGAAGGAGGCCGCGGGAAAAACAATGTCGGCACCCACGGCAGTTTCGGTTGGAAAAAGCTCCTGACAGATCAGCAGATCCAGCTTCGCAAACGCCGCCTGTACCTTTTTTTGAGGAAGCGAGCGAAGCGGATTTTCTCCAACAATATAAAGGGCACGCATCTCGCCTCGCGCGGCAGCATCAATCATTTCGACTAAGCCCTTGCCCGGTTGGGTCACCTTCGTCAACCCGGGAAGATATTCTGCCACGCCCCCCATCTCAATCGCACCCAGCTCGTTATTCTCTTCCGCAAGGGCCAAAATGCCAGCGCCGTCTTTCGCCACCTGCCCGGCTAAAATCGCCAGATCGGCCAGGTTCAAAACATTTTGATAACCATTTTCAGCGCGCGTGATCGCCCGACCAAAAATTAAAACCCCGCGTTGTGCCCCCGCATAAAGTCCCGCGATCTCTTCACAGGCCGCCTTGCTGATACCGCTGACCTGTTCGATCGTCTCAAATGAAACGGCGGCCACAGACGCTTTGATCCGGTCAATATAACCGGAAGAAATCAGCGAATTAGGAGTAGCCTTTGCAACCAGCGCCTTGATCAAACCGATAATCACCCACCCTTCCGTGCCGGGCTTAACCTCCAGATGACGATGGGCCATATGGGGAAGATGGCTTTTGTAGGTATCCCGCTGTCTATTAAACGCATCAACCGCGATCAGCTTCGCCCCCTTCTTTCGAACCGCCTCTTTGACTTTAATCGCGCAAATCGGGTTTGTCTCGGTCATATCGCCGGCAAACGAGAGGATGACGTCAGCATGGACAATATCTTCGTAACGGGATAGCCGTGTGGTTCCAAACGCCGCCGTCAGCCCCCGGACGGCGTTGATATATCCATAGCGGGCACCGGAGTCGATGTGCGGCGTGCCGATAACCTCCCGCATCAGTTTTTGAAAAAGATAAACCTCTTCGTTGGTGCAATGGGAGGAGATGATCCCGCCGATCGCTTCGGGGCCATATTTTTCTTTGATTGCCTTTAAGTCGGCGGCCGCGCGACTTACCGCCCATTCCCATGTCACCTGCAGTGGTTTCTGGTTCTGACGAACCGTCGGCCGGGTCAGCCGTTCTTTATGATTGATAAAACCATATCCAAAAAATCCTCGGGCACAAAGATCGCCCTCGTTTCGGCCAATCCCCAATTCGGAACTGACACGGATAACATTGTCATCAATGCTTTCCAAAGATAGCTGGCATCCGTCGCCGCAATAGGTACAGATCGTGTTGGTCTTCTTCACCTGCCAGGTTCGGTAATCGTACATCGAAAGACGGCTGGTGAGCGCGCCGACGGGGCAGATCTGAATGCAGCCGCCGCAAAATTCGCAATCGAGCGGATGCCGGGCGAAACCGCCAATTTCCGTGACCGATCCGCGATCGATTGATCCCAACGCGTTCGAGTCGATCACCTCGTCGCAATAGCGAACACAGCGCAAACAGGAGACGCACCGGTTCATCTCCTTCTCGATGAGCGGCCCGAAATACTCTTTTTCAAAGACCCGTTTAGTCTCGCCAAAGCTGCCGGAAGTAGGTGAATTACGGTGCGCGAAATCCTGAAGCTGGCATTCGCCGCCTTGATCGCACTCCGGGCAGTCCAGCGGATGATTCCCCAGGATAAAGGCCATCACGCCGTTTTGCGCCTCTTTTACGCGAGGGGTGTTAGACCAGACGACCATCCCTTCCGCCGCGACCGTACTGCATGAGGTTTGAAGCTTGGGCATCTTCTCTACCTCGACGATACACATCCGGCAGTTGGCGTCGTAATTGAGCTTGGGATGATAGCAAAAGTGGGGCAGCTCGGCGCCGGCCTTCTTGGCCGCTTCGATTAAAAGGGTGCCCTTTTCGACCTCGATCTCCTGACCGTTAAATTTCAGTTTAACCAT